>NZ_JBSGZO010000103.1:0-22105 GCF_053611045.1 Streptomyces sp. NPDC054841
CTCACTGCTCCGGCTCGGGCGGTGCGTAGAACGCCGTCGTGGCACCCACGGCGGCCGCGACCGCGTCGGCCGACGCGCCGGACGCCCGGTACGCCGCGCCCCAGGCCGCGCTGCTGCGGGTCATGAACTCCCGGGCCTCGTCGGTCATCTGCCAGGCCTCGGCGCCGGCGGGGCCGATCTCGCGGCCCTTCAGATACAGACCGAGACCGAGCACCGTCAGATCCCAGCCGACTCCGACCGCGCCGGGGCCGAACCGGTCCCAGAACTCCGGCGGGACGACCGCGACATGCTCCAGCTCGAAGACGGTCCGCTCGGCGCCCTCCGCGGTCAGCCGCACCTCCACCTCGCTGAATCCGGGGTGCTCCCCCATCACCCAGCTCACCCTGAGCAGTTGGGGCGGCTCGCAGCGCAGGATCTCACCGCCCGCGTTGCCCTCCAGCTGGTAGTGGCCGCCCGGCTTCAGGTCGCCCCGTACCGGCAGGAACCAGCGGCTGATCCGCTCGGGATCGGTGCACGCGTCCCATACGTCCTCGACCGCGGCGTCGTAGGTACGCCGCAGCAGCACCGTACGGGCTTCGCCCTCGGCCAGGGGCCGGCTGCCGACCTCGCGGTGGATGTCGTTGATCTGGTCGACGATGTCGCTCATTGCTGATCTTCCTTGTCGTTCGTGCGGCCGTGTCTCCGGCGCTCGCGCCTGCCTCGCGCGAGCTCGGTCCCGAGCGCGTCCAGCCGCTGCTCCCAGAAGCCGCGGAACCTGTCGAGCCATGCGTCGACCTCGCGCAGCGGCGCGGAGTCGACGGCGTACAGCCGCCTGGTGCCCTCGGCCCGTACCGAAGCGAATCCGGTCTCGCGCAGTACCCGCAGGTGCTGGGACACCGCCGGCTGCGAGATTCCGAACTCGGCACGGATCACGGAGCTGACCGCGCCCGATGTCTGCTCGCCGTCGGCCAGCAGCTCCAATATCCGGCGTCGCACCGGATCCCCCAGTACATCGAATGCGTGCACGCATCCGACTATGCCAGGAGCTGCTTATATAAGTCAAAGCTTATTCTTTGCCTCCACTCGTGCGGAGTAGGTGCAGCGGCCCCCGGCCGGTCCGCGCGTTCCACTGGAGAGATGCCAGTGATCCAGATTTCGGTCGTCGTACCGTGCTTCGACGAGAGCGAGGTGATCGGCGCCTTCCACGCCGCCCTGACCAGCGCGCTGGAGCTGACCGGGGAGCGGTTCGAGATCTGTTACGTCGACGACGGCAGCGGCGACGGCACCGTCGAGCGGCTGAGGGAGCTGGCGGCGGACTCTCCGCGGGTGCGCTACACCTCCTTCAGCCGGAACTTCGGCAAGGAGGCCGCCCTGCTGGCCGGGATGCGGATGTCCCGGGGGGCCGTGGTCGTCCTCATGGACGCCGACCTGCAGCATCCCCCGGAGCTGGTCCACCGCATGTTGGAGCTGCACCGGCACGGCTACGACCAGGTGGTCGCCCGGCGCGACCGAACGGGCGAAGGCGCCGTGCGCACCGCGCTCAGCCGGGCCTACTACCGGCTCGTACGTCACTTCATGGACGTCGAGATCGTCGACGGGGCCGGTGATTTCCGGCTGCTGTCACGCCGCGCGGTGAACTCCGTCCTGTCGCTGCCGGAGACCAACCGCTTCTCCAAGGGGCTCTTCTCGTGGATCGGTTTCGACACCGTCAGTTTCACGTACCGGAACGTCCGGCGGGCCGCCGGGCGGTCCAAGTGGGGCGGCCGACGGCTGATCAACTACGGCATCGACGGACTGCTCTCCTTCAACAGCCGTCCACTGCGCCTGGCGATCCACACCGGTCTCTGGCTCTTTCTGTCCGCTCTCGTCTACGCGCTGTGGATCGTGGCGAACGCCGTACTGAACGGTGTCGACACGCCGGGATACGCGACCCTCATCACCGCCGTCGTCGCGCTGAGCGGAATCCAGCTGGCCACGCTCGGCGTCATCGGGGAGTACGTGGGGCGGATCTACCACGAGTCGAAGCGGCGGCCGCCCTATGTCGTGCGGGAGACGGACGAGTCCGCACCGCTGCGCCCCGACGGCCTCCCGGCAAAGGCTGCCGGACGGGCCGGGCCGCACGCATGAACGCCGTCGGCATCCGCCAGTTCCTCGTCTTCGCCGTGATCGGCCTCGCCAACACGGCCGTGTACTTCGCGGTGTACGCCGCGCTGAACGTCTGGCTGCCCTATCTGGCCGCCCACGCGCTGGCGTACGCCGTGAGCGTCACGGGATCGTTCCTGCTCAACTCGTACGTCACACTCCGCACGCGACCGACGTGGCGTGCGTTCCTCCGGTATCCGGTCTCGGGCGTGGCCAATCTCGTGGGCAGCGGCCTACTGCTCCATCTCGCGGTGAGCAGGCTCGGCATGGACGAGCATCTCGCCGCCCTCGTCGCCGGCGCTCTGGTCACACCGCTGTCGTTCCTGCTCGCGCGGTGGGCGATCACCTCCGGCGCGAAGGAGCCGGTCACGGAAGCCGTGTCGAGTGAGTGACCCGGTCCAGGTGGTAGTAGTCGGCGACGCACCGGGCCGGCCAGAGGTTGCGCCCGTGGTTGCCGAAGGGTTCCAGCATCCCGCTGACCGGCAGACGGGTGTACGGGAGGACCTTCGCGCCGTTCGCCGCCCCGGCACGCAGCCACTGGTCCTGCCGGTCCCACAGCCCGGCCCGTACGCGCATGTCCTCACCCAGATGGTGCAGCGGTCCGGCCAGTCCCACGACGGCCGTGGCGTACAGCGCCGCGGCCGCGGCCGTCACCACGGCCGTCCACCGCCGGGGCAGCCGGGTACGCAGCGCCCGTCCCAGGAAGGCGCCGACGGCCACGAGGACCAGGACGTACAGCAGGAGGTAGTCGTTCCAGGTCCGTTCCGCGGACACCACCCGGGCGCCGAAGACGGGGTGGGTGACGACGGTGCAGAGGTAGCCGGAGAGCAGGAAGGCCAGCACGCCGAAGGTGGTCATCAGCAGTGGCCTGCACGGCCGCAGGGCCGCAGGGCCGGTCCCTGTGCGGGCCCGGGCGAGCAGGCCCAGCAGCACGCCCGCGGCGACGGCGCCCCCGTACTGCCAGGTCGTGAGGACCGTTTCCAGGATCCGCGCGAAGCCGCGCGCCGAGGCGGCCAGGGATTCGGGGGCGAGCATGCCGGCGCTCCCGGCGCCGTACCGCTCGCGCCGGTTGCGCGATCCGGGCGACGTCAGCAGCACGGCCGTCCCGATGGCCACCCCGGCCATGCCGAGCAGGGCCGAAGCGCGGACGTGGACCCGTACGCGCTCGGTGAAGAGCCGGCGGCTGAGCAGCAGGAGACCGCAGAGCACCACCAGGGCGACGAGCGATGTCTCCTCGGACAGCGTGCCCAGGAAGATCCCCGCCGCCAGGACGACGGCGAGAGCGGCGATACGGCCCCGGCGCCCGCGGGCGGCGAGCGGCGGGAGGGCCGCGGCGACGGCGAGCACGGGAGCCAGGGTGTGCGAGACGGAGGCGGCGGGCCAGTAGAACGTCTTGTACGTGTTGGGCGTGGCGAACAGGAACACCGCCGTGACCATGGCCGCCACGAGCAGCGGGACTCCGCGGGGTACCGCCCGGCCGGCTCCGCGCAGCAGCCGGACGGTCAGGGCCCACAGCAGGACCAGCACGAGCAACCCGCTGATCAGCGCGAACCATTGATGACCGGCGACCGGGAACTGTGCGTAGAGCGCGACGAGCAGGCCGTTGCCGATCCGGCCGTTGTCGGTGGCGTAGAACTTCCCGATCAGCCCCGCGACACCGTGATCGCGCACGTGGGGCAGGAAGCACCACTCGTCCGCGCTGGGCCGGACGTGGCGGCCCAGCCGGCAGGCGACGGCGAGCAGCCCGAGGGGAAGCGAGGTGAGACCCACGACCCATGCGGTCGTGAGTGAGCGGCCGCCGGGGCCCTTCGGCCGGCCCGGACGGCCACGCGGTTCCTCCGGTTCCCGCGGGACGCTCACACGTGATGCGCCGACAGCCATGCTCGCCACTAGATGCGCCGTTCACGGCACCGGCAACCGGCGGCGATCAGGTGGAGCAACAGGCAACCGGCGGCGATCGGGTGGAGTGGCACGGGCCACGGCGGGAGCAGTGGCGGCGGGCGGGCCTCCTGCGGTGTGGCCGTGCCGCTTCCGTGCTCCGCGCACCGGGCCTCAGCCGACGACGACCCCGATCTTCGGGGCGGGTTCGCTCCGGTAGCCGGCCGGACCGAAGTTCTTGTCGACGTACTCCTTCCAGGTGCCGTCCGCGACCATCTTCTCCAGGGCTGCGTTGATCTTCGCCTTGAGCTCGCTGCCCTTCTGGACGCCGATGCCGTAGTTCTCATTGCTCAGCTTGAAGCCGCCCAGCTTGAACTTGCCCTTGAACTGGTCCTGCGCGGCGTACCCGGCGAGGATCGAGTCATCGGTGGTCATGGCGTCGATGACGTTGTTCTCCAGCCCTGTCAGGCACTCGGAGTAGCCGCCGTACTCCTGCAGCTGCGCCTGCGGCGCGAGCTTCGTCTTGACGTTCTGCGCCGAGGTGGAGCCGGTGACCGAGCAGAGCTTCTTGTTGTTCAGGTCCGCCGGCTTGGTGATGGAGTTGTCGTTCGCGCGAACCAGGACGTCCTGGTGCGCCAGGAGGTACGGACCGGCGAAGTCGACCTTCTTGCGGCGCTCGTCGTTGATCGAGTAGGAGGCTGCGATGAAGTCCACATCGCCGCGCTGGAGCAGCGTCTCGCGGTCGGCGCTCTTGGCTTCCTTCCACACGATGTCGCTCGGCTTGTAGCCGAGCTGCTTGGCCACGTAGGTCGCCACATCGACGTCGAAGCCGGTGTATTTGCCGTCCGGGGTCTTCAGGCCGATGCCCGGCTGGTCGAACTTGATGCCGACGGTGATCTTGTGGTTCCCGCTCTCCGTGCTGCCGGCGCCTCCACCGCCGCCGGATCCGCAGGCTGCGGTGGCGAGGGAGAGCGCGAGCGCCGCGGCGGTCGCGGCGGAGACCTTGCGAATCTTCATGGTGATCATCCCTCGGGATTGCCGGGTGGTGCCGGGGCCGGGCTCAGTGGTGAAGGATCTTGGAGAGAAAGTCCTTGGCGCGTTCGGTGCGGGGGTTGCTGAAGAACTCGTCGGGGGTCGTCTCCTCCACGATCCTGCCGTCGGCCATGAACACCACACGGTTGGCGGCCGAACGGGCGAACCCCATCTCATGGGTGACGACGACCATGGTCATTCCGTCGCGGGCGAGCTGCCGCATGACCTCCAGCACCTCGTTGATCATCTCGGGGTCGAGCGCGGACGTGGGCTCGTCGAACAGCATGATCTTCGGGTCCATGGCCAGCGCTCTGGCGATGGCCACGCGCTGCTGCTGGCCGCCGGAGAGCTGCGCCGGGTACTTGTCGGCCTGCGAGCCGACGCCCACCCGGTCGAGGAGCGCGCGCGCCCGCTCCTCGGCGGCCTTCTTGTCCTTCTTGCGGACCTTCAGCTGGCCCAGCATGACGTTGTCCAGCACCGTCTTGTGTGCGAAGAGGTTGAAGGACTGGAAGACCATGCCGACGTCGGCGCGCAGCCGGGCCAGCTCCTTGCCCTCGGCGGGCAGCGGTCTGCCGTCGATGGCGATCTCGCCCGAGTCGATCGTCTCCAGCCGGTTGATGGCGCGGCACAGTGTCGACTTCCCGCCCCCGGACGGCCCG
The DNA here is from genome assembly GCF_053611045.1 of Streptomyces sp. NPDC054841. Classification (NCBI taxonomy): domain Bacteria; kingdom Bacillati; phylum Actinomycetota; class Actinomycetes; order Kitasatosporales; family Streptomycetaceae; genus Streptomyces; species Streptomyces sp. NPDC054841. The sequence continues at coordinate 5,691 of NZ_JBSGZO010000103.1, forward strand.
ATGACGACGACCACCTCGCCACGGTGGATGGTCAGGTTGATGTCCTGGAGCACATGCAGGGCGCCGAAGTGCTTGTTGACGTCACTGAGCACGACCAGGGCACCGCCCGTGCCCGGCCCGAGATGTTCCTTGCTCACTGCCGCTCCGCTCATCGGCTTCATCGTCCGTCCGCATCGAGCGGGTCGCACGCCGGAGGCCGGGCGGGGACCCGGTACGGGACCGGTGGCGGCAGCCGTGCTGAGCCGCGTCGGGCGTTCGGGCGCGGTCAGCTCTTCGGACGGATGAAGCGCTTCAGTTTCGTCAGCGTCCAGGTGTTGATGATGTCCTCCTTGGCCAGCCAGCCGCGCTGGGCCGTGGCGACCCCATAGCGCATGTACGGCAGATGCGTGGTGGAGTGCGCGTCCGAGTTCACCGCGAACTTCACGCCGTACCGCTTGGCGCGCAGGATGTCCTCGTCGCCGAGGTCGAGCCGCTCCGGGTGTGCGTTGATCTCCAGGGCGGTACCGGTTCTGGCGCAGGCCTCGAAGACGGCGTCGAAGTCGGCGTCGATGCCGGGGCGTGTGCCGATCTTGCGGGTGGTGGGGTGGCCGATGACGGCGACGTAGGGGTTCTCGCAGGCGCGGACGAGGCGGCGGGTGAGCGCCCGTCGGCTCTGGTTGAAGTGGGAGTGGATCGAGGCCACGCAGATGTCGAAGTCCGCGAGGAACTCGTCAGGCCAGTCCACATCGCCTTCGGGACCGATGTTGAGCTCCGTGCCGTGCAGCAGCCGCATCCCCCGGTGCTTGCCGTCGAGTTCGCGGACCCGTTCGCGCTGCGCCAGCATCTTCTCCTTGGTCATGCGCTGCATGGCGAGATCGGGGGCGTGGTCGGTGACCGCATAGTAGGAGTATCCGCGCGCGGCGGCCGCGGCGAGCATGTCATCGAGCGGGGCGAGACCGTCGGTGAGGTCGGTGTGGGTGTGCAGATCACCGCGGATGTCGTCCTCGGTCACCAGCTCCGGGAGCTCGTCGCGCAGCCCGGCCGCGATCTCGCCGCGGTCCTCACGGAGCGTCGGCGGGATCCATGGCAGGCCGAGACGGCCGTAGATCTCCTCCTCGGTCTCGGAGGTGATCTTCTTGCCGCTCTTGGCGTCGAAGAGCCCGTACTCGGACAGTTTGAGTTTGTGCCGGACCGCGATCTCGCGGGTGCGGATGTTGTGCGCCTTGGCGCCGGTGAAGTACTGCAGTCCCGCGCCCCAGGAGTCGGGAGGCAGCACCCGCAGATCGACCTGGAGGCCCTTGGTGGTGCGGATGGACGTCTTCTTCTCACCGTGCGCGATGACCTCGGCGGTGTACGGGAGCGCCCCGAGGGCTTCCATGAAGGGCGCCGACGCATCGGCCGCGACCAGGATGTCGATGTCCCCGATGGTCTCCCGCATCCGGCGCAGCGAACCGGCGTAGGTGCATCCTTCGCAGCCCTTGATCTGCGACAGCTCGGCGACGATCTGCTCGGCCGAGTCCATCGCGGCGTTGAGGAGGATGCGGCTGCCGGCCTTCTGCATGAGGGCGATGCCGTGGAGGAGGTTCTCCTCCGTCTTCTCGCCGAATCCCTTCAGATCGCGCAGACGCTCCTCGTGGATCGCGTCGAGGAGCTGGTCCACCGAGGAGATCTCCAGCTCCGCGTAGAGCGTCATGGCCTTCTTCGGCCCGAGCATGGGGATGGCCATCAGCTCGCGGACACCGGCCGGGATGGACTGCCGTCGCTCCTCCACGGCGGAGATGTGCCCGGACGTCAGATACTCCACGACCTTGTCGGCGATCGACTTGCCGACGTTGGGGATCTCCCGCAGCCCCTTGGCGTCCAGCTTGGACACATCGGCGTGGTACCCGCCGATGGCCCTTGCGGCCTTCTCGTAGGAGCGTGCCCTGAAGGCGTCGCCTCCGGTGATGGAGATGAGGTCGGCGTACTCCTGGAGGAGCGCCTCGATCTCTTCGTTGGCCCTGGCCATGCGTCCAGCCTCACACGGCCCGCGGCCGTACGCCCTGCCGGTGTACGGCCCTCACGAAGCGCCCGGAGGGCCGCGCCACGCGGGGTCCCAGCGCCCCTTTGCCGGGGTGGAGGCGTCGCCCTCCGACGCCAGGAACTCCACCACCGCGAGGGCGAACAGCAGCGCGAGCGCGAGTCCGACGACGACCCACGCGGTCGGGTACGACCACAGGATGTAGGCCAGCACGGCGGCCCCGACCAGCACCCAGGTGATCCAGGTCCGGTAGCGGCGAACCCAGGGACCGACGGGCCCGGTGCGCAGGCCCGCGTGGTCCGCGGTGGTGCGTGTCGCCGTGATGCCGGAGGTCCACAACTGCTGTACGAGGCCGGCGTACCGGCCGGGTCCGGTGAGCCAGGCGGCGAGGGCGACCACCACGCCGAGAACCACGACGTTGCGGACCGCCGTACGCAGGTAGCGGACCAGGATGTCGTACACGGATTCGGCGGCGGGCTGCGAGACGCCCTGGGGCAGGGCATCGAGATAGATCAGCCGGAAGACCGTCAGCCCGATGCCGAGCAGCAGCGTCGCGAACGCGACACCGAGGGCGGCGGCGACGAGGACCTTGCGGCGGTGTGCCGAGAGCAGGATGCCCGCGGCGATGAACACGATGCCGACGATGGGCAGCCAGGTCGCCGCGAGTTCGAGAAGGCGGAAGGCGGTCTTGACCTTGCCGACGCTCTCGGACTGGAAGACCGTGAAGTTGGTATGGATCTCGGGGATCTTCGCGGCGACGGTGAGTCCTTCGTCGACGAGCCGTTGCTTGACCTGGTCGATCACGGGGGCCAGGTCGATCTGGACCGCGTTGTCGGTGAGTTCGATCGCGCCGCCGCCGCTTCCGGTGAGCGCCTTGTCGACCGCGGCGTGGATCCTGCGGTTCGCGTCGGTCCAGATGGTCTTGAACGCGTTGGACGCCACGATGTCCTGCGCCCGGTCCTGCACGAAGCTGCGGACGGCGTTCTCCAGGGCCCCGCCGAGCGTGCCGAGCAGTTGCTCCAGCCTGGGGCGGTCGGCCGGGGCCACTTCCTCCAGCAGCTTCGGCAGGTCGATGTGCTGCATCACGACGTCGGTTACGCGGCCCGCGACCGCGGACTGGACGTCCGGGTCGGAGGCGAGCGGTGCGACGGTGGCGACGTACCGGTCGGTGTCGCCGACCTGGCTCGCGGTCCACCGGGCGGCCACACTCAGCGGCGCCAGCACGCAGCCGATGACGATCAGCAGCGCGGCGAGGAACGAGCGCAACCGGTGCCGGGGCGGCCGAGGCGCCTTCTGGGCGGCCTCCAGTGCCGCGATACGGGCATGCAGCCGCTCCAGCTCACTCCCTTCGGAGCCCGCGCTCGCGTTGTCCGGCATGCCATTCTCCTCCGCTGTCCGACGGGCCTCCGCCGTCCGACGGGCCGGACAACAGCAGACCCCGGGGAGGGAGTGCGCGCGAACGGAGCTGAGCCGCTCAGGTGAGTGATACGCCCGTACGCGTCGTACCGGGTGCACCCGCGGCGTCCGGCGGTGTCGAACTCAGTCACGCGGCGCTGAACGCCGACGGGCCGCCCACCGCTTCGCGGGCCCGTTCATACTGATCCACACGCCCCACGTCCGCACATCCGTACGGAGGAGAATCCGCGCATGAGCAACCCGTTCGAGAATGCCGATGGTGTGTACTCGGTACTGGTCAACGACGAGGACCAGCACAGCCTGTGGCCCGACTTCGCCGAGGTCCCGGCCGGGTGGACGGTGGTGCACGGCCCCGGCACCCGACAGTCCTGCCTGGACTACATCGAGACGCACTGGACCGACATGCGGCCGAAGAGCCTCCAGGAGTCCATGGGGACCTGATTCCCACTTGACGTGCCGCGGTCATGACATGGGGGCGAACCGACTTGCCGGTCCGCCCCCATCGGTGATGGTGGAACCGGGGAGTGAAAGGCTCCCGGAGGTGTACCGGTGGACGCAGCGGACAGGGCCCAGGTGGAAGTGGCACTGCTCGACGCCCTTTTCAGCCAGGCACCACAAGGCCTGTGGGTCCTCGACACCGACCTGCGCGTGATCCGGTTCAACCACGCGGCACCCGGCGTCCGCGACGTACCACCGGAGGACGTACTCGGGCACACCATCGACGAGTTCGCGCTGGGAGCCGGCACAGAGGAAATCACCTCCCTGGCCGAGGAGGTCCTGCGGACCGGCCGAGTGGTCCGTGACCGCCTGGTGACGGGCAGCCCGCTCTCGGCCCCGGACCAGGTGATGACGGTCTCGCTCTCCCTGTTCAGACTGCACGACGCGGACGGGGAGACGCTGGGCCTCGCGGCCATCGTCGATGATGTGACCGAGCGCGAGGCCGCCCTCGAGCGGCTGGACGTTCTGCATGAGGCACAGGGCTCCGTCGGCACGTCCCTCGACGCGTTCCGTACGGCGGAGGAGCTCGTGGGCGTTCTCGTACCGCGCCTCGCCGACGCGGCGGCGGTGGACCTCATCGACGAAGCACTGCGCGGGCGGGCCCCCAGGCGCGGCCCGCTCGCCGCGGACACACCGCTGCGCCGGGGGGCGTTCCGGTCCGTGCGCGGCGGTGAAGGCTCACTGTCCAAGGGCGAGCTGAGCACCTTTCCCTTCCCCACCCCGTTCACCCAGGCCCTCAACGACATGAGGCCACGGCTCGTCGCCCGTGTCGATGCGGGCGACGCCTGGATCGGCGCGGACCCGGACCGCTGGAAGCCGCTCCTGTCCGCAGGGGTCCATTCCCTCATCGTGGTGCCGCTGAAGCTGCGGGAGACCCTGCTGGGACTGGCCTCGCTCTACCGTTTCGTACGCAGTGATCCATTCGGCGACGACGACTACGCGCTGGCGACGGAGGTGGTCGCGAAAGCCGCCGTGCACATCGACAACGCGCGCAGCTACGTCCGCGAACGCGACATCGCGACCGTGCTGCAACGCGGTCTCATGCCCGACCGGCCGCCCGCACTGTCGGCCGTCGACACCGCGTACGCCTATCTGCCCGAGGGTGCGGGCGGCGACTGGTACGACGTCATTCCGCTGTCGGGCGCCCGGGTCGCCCTCGCCGTGGGCGATGTCGCCGGACACGGGATCGAGGCCGCCGCGGCCATGGGACAGCTGCGCACCGCGCTCCGTACCCTCGCCCTGCAGGACCTCGAACCCGAAGAAATGCTCGCCCGGCTCGACGAGACCGCCGGCTTCCTCGCCCGCACCCACACGTCCCTGGGACCCGGCGGCGACGCGGCCGAGGAATTCCTCGCCACCTGCCTCTGCGCGGTGTACGACCCCGTGTCCCGCTCCTGCACCGCCGCGCGGGCCGGCCATCAGCCGCTCCTGGTGCTGGGGCCCGACGGCTCCAGGACACCCTTCGACGTGCCGGCCGGCCCTCCGCTCGGCGCCGGCAGCGCGGGATACACGTCCGCCACGACCACCCTGGCGGAGTCCAGCCTGCTCGCCCTGTACACGAACGGCCTGGTCACGGCCCGCGGCCGGGACGCCGACGCCGCCCGGTCGAGGCTCCACGAGATCCTCGCCCAGCCCGACGCAGCGCTGGAGCAGCTGTGCGACACGGCCGTCTACGAGCTGATTCCGGCAAAGCCGGAGGACGATGCCGTAATGCTCCTCGCCCGTACCCGTGCGCTGCGCGCCGACCGCGTCACCGTGTGGACGCTCCCCGCGCGCGAATCGGTCGTCGCCACGGCCCGCCGGCTGGTCGAGCACCAGCTCGCGGCGTGGGATCTCGCCGACGCCGTCTTCACCACCGAGCTCATCGTCAGCGAGCTGGTGACCAACGCCATCCACTACGGCCAAGGACCGATCGAACTGCGGCTCATCCTCGACCGCAACCTCATCTGCGAGGTCTCCGACACCAGCAGCACCTCGCCCCATATGCGCCACGCGGCGCCGACCGACGAAGGGGGCCGCGGACTGTTCATCGTCATGCAGCTCAGCGACCGCTGGGGCACCAGGACCGCAGGGGAAGGCAAGACCATCTGGTCGGAACAGGCGCTCCCGGACGGCACGGCGCTGCCGTGAGCGCCTCCGTACCGAGCGCGCCTCGCCGCGCACCACGACCGGTCATGAGCGCCGTTCGCACGCCCATGGCCGAATCCACAACCCTGCCAGTAGGGTCTTCGCCGACGGGCCACTTCCCCCGCAGGGCTCGTCACCTTCCGTTCCTGACTCGCCCCCACGGTCCGGGGCGCGACAGCATGGAGTGAGAGCGTCGGCGACGGCTGCACCCTCAGGGAGGCGGTACAGGCGGTGAGCAGGCAAAGCTTTGCGTTCTGCGGGGCTGAGCTGGCGGCTGTCTATGTGCTGGCCGAAGGGGGCGAAGAACTCCATCTGGCCGAGCTGACCGGGAACCGCAGCATGGTGTACGGACTGCCGGCGGTACTTTCCGTTTCCGGCCACTTCCCCGCCGCCGAGGCCTTCCGCTCGGGCCGTCCCCTGTGGCTGAGTCCGAGGGAACTCGCGGCCTACGTCGAAAGCGATCCCCACCACTTTCCCGGCCGGGTTCTGCGGGACGGCGGCGGGATGTCGCAGGCCAAGGTCTCACTGGGCGCACTGCCCCTGGGACGGGGCGCCGAGGAGCTGGGCTGTCTGGTCGTCGCCGGTGAGGTCCCGGACGGCTTCAGCGCCGACCGCCGCGATCTGCTGGAGCTCTACGCCGACCAGGTGGCCGCCGGACTCGAATCGGTCGCCGCTCGCGCCGCCGGGCGGGAGACGGCGCCACGGCCGCCTCTGGCCCACACGCTGGTGCCCCTCCTCGGCGGTGCGTTCATCCTGGAGCTGAGCACCGGGCACATGGAGGCGCACGCGCACGTGCTGGAGCTGCTGGGCATCGCTCCCGAGGACTTCGACGGACGGGTGGAGACTCTCCTGGCATGCGCCGTCCCGGAGGACATCCCCGCGCTGATGGCGATCGTGGAGCCGAGCCAGCTGTCCTCCGCCACACAGCAGCTGGCCTTCCGTATCCGCAGGCCCGGCGGCGAGCTGCGCTGGCTGGGGCTGCGATGCCGCGTGCTGGTGGCCACCGACGGCACGCCGGAGCGCGTGCTGGGTGTGGTCGCCGACGCCTCCTATCTGCGCCCGAGCGCCGACGAGGTCTCCGTCGTGCAGCGGCTGTCGGCCAGGCTGGCCGGTGCCGCGACCATCCGGGACGTCAGCCAGACGGTGGTCGCCGCCCTGCGCGACCCGCTGGACGCCAGCCGGGTCCTGGTCGCCGAGCTGGAGGCCGACCGGCTCGTGGTCACCGTCCTGGACCCTCCGGAGCCCAATGCCTGGCCCGAGGTGTGGCGGGCCGCATGGCGGTCCGAATGGCCGGACGCGTCGACCCACGAACTGCCCACCTTGCAGAGCGCGCTGCGGGAGGGCCATGTGAGCCTGTGGCCACCGGGCGCGGACCTGGAGCCCGGTCTGGCGGGCATCGGGCCGGGCGGCCTCGCGGTTCTGCCGCTCCCGGCGGACGGCCGCATGGTCGGTGTGTGTCTGGTGGGATGGGACGAGGAGCACCGGTTCGAGCCGGAGGAGCGGGCGCTGCTGACGGCGACCGCCGGTCTGGTGGGGCATGCCCTGATGCGCGCGCACGCGCTGGACGCCGGGCACGAGCTCGCCACGATGCTCCAGCGAAGCCTGCTGCCCCGCAAGCTCCCGGAGCTGCCCGGCGGGGAGGCCGTCGCCCGCTATCTGCCCGCGACGGTGGGCCTCGAAGTGGGCGGCGACTGGTACGACGTCATCCCGCTCGGCGAGGGTCATGTCGCGCTCGTCATCGGGGACGTGCAGGGGCACAGCGCCGGCGCCGCCACCATCATGGGCCAGATGCGCACGGCCGTCAGGGCGTACGCGGTCGAGGCCCATCCGCCCGATGTGGTGGTGTCCCGCGCCAACCTCCTGCTCGTCGGTATGGAGACCGATCTGTTCGCCACCTGCGTCTACGTCGACCTGGACATGGAGGAGGGCATCGCCAGGTTCGTGCGGGCCGGCCATCTGCCCCCGGTGCTCCGCCACCCGGACGGCAGCACCGAGCAGATGGCGGTCGAGGGCGGGCCTCCCCTGGGAGTCCTCGCGGACGCGGAATTCCCCATGACCGAAGCCGGATTGGTCCCCGGCACCCTGCTCACCCTGCTGACGGACGGCCTGGTCGAGTCGGTGAACCTCCACCTCGACGACGGCATGAGCCGCGTGTGCGATGTGCTCGCCGCGGCCGACCCGGCCGATCCCGGACGCGTGGCCGACGAACTGCTCGTGGGCGTCACCCGGCGCGACGACGACGTGGCATTGCTGCTCCTGCGCTACGACGGCACGCGCGTCAGGCCGATGCGGACCCACTGGACGGTGTGGCGGCTCCCCAACGCCGTGATGCACGCCCGCCGCTTCACCGCCCGCACGCTGCGCTCCTGGGGTGTGGTGGACGAACTCGACGCGGCTCTGCTGGTCGTGTCCGAGCTGGTCACCAACGCCATCGCCCACACGCGGGGAGAGGTGCGCCTGGATCTGACGCTGTCCGCGGACCGGCTGCGGATCTCCGTGAACGACACCTCGCCCCGCAGTCCCGTCAAACCGTCGCAGCTGGACTGGGAGGCGACCGGCGGCCGGGGACTCCTCATCGTCGAGGCGCTGACGACGTCCTGGGGCTCGGTACCGCTCAGCAGCGGCAAGCAGGTGTGGTCGGAGCTGCCCCTGGCGCCGCGCGAACGGCTGTCCGAGGACGCGTGAGCGTCACCTGCTCCGGGCCGTGTCCGCGTCGGCGCCCGCATCGGCCCCCGTGTCCGCGTCGGTGCCGGCGTCGGCGGCGCTCCACCGCTGCTCGATCTGCCTCGCCTGTTCCGTGAGGGCCGCCACCAGCTCCTGGATGCTGCGCGCGGCGGCGCTGCGAAGGACGGCGACGCTGATCTCCCGGGCCAGCGGGGCACCCTTGAGCTGTCGCACGGCGACGTCCTCGCGCGGTGTACCGACGGCGAGCCGGGGGATCAGCGCCACTCCCGCGCCTGCCGCGACGAAGCCCTGGACGACCGCGTAGTCGTCCGTGCGCAGGGCATGCACAGGCTCGAAGGAGTACTGGGCGCACGCCCAGGCCAGGAGGCGGTCGCACGGGTCGCGGGGGTCGGCCGCGCCGATCCAGTCGTCGTACCTGAGATCTTCGAGAGGTACGTGCGTCAGGCCGGCGCACCGGTGGTCCTCGGGCATCACCAGTTGCAGCGGATCGTGCAGCAGCGGATGCAGCTCGAAATCGTCGTCGAGATCGAGGCGGTCCCCCGGCTGGGAGAAGACGAGGGCGGCGTGGAGCTCACGCGCGCGCAACCCCTGCAACAGGGTGGGCAGTTCGCCTTCGGTGAGCGAGATGTGCACCCCGCCCTGCCGGAGGGCCTTCACCGCGGGTGGCAGCAGCAGCGCCCCGGCCGTGGGAAACGTACCGATGTGCAGGGTGTGCGTACCCCGCTCGGCCAGATCCCGGACCTCCCGCTCGGCGAGCCGCAGCCGTTCGAGCACTGCCTCCGCATGCGGCAGCAGTGCCGCGCCGAGCTCGGTCAGTACGGCTCCGCGCGGCCCGCGCTGCACCAGGCGCGCGTCGAAGTGGGCCTCGAGCACCCCGAGGTGGTGGGTGATCGTGGGCTGCGTGTAGTGGAGTGCACGGGCGGCGGCGGCGAGCGAGCCCTCCTGCGCGATCGCCTTCAGGACGTGCAGCTGACGAAGCTCAAGCATATAGACAGTGTATGGAGGGCTGCAGGTAACTCCTGTATTCCTCGATAGCTCGCGGGGTGCGACGCTCACCGGCGTGAACAGCACAACCACCGCACCGGCCCAAGGACGACAGGCGACCGGATCCGGGCAGCACCGCGCTCCGTACGCCGAAGCGCTGCGGGCCCACGCGCGCCGCAGCTGGGTCCGGCTGAATGTTCCCGGGCACTCGGCGGACACGACCGGCTTTGAACCGCTCGCCGCCCTCGTCGGCCCCGAAGCGCTCCGCCTGGACTTTCCGCCGCTCCTCGACGGAATCGATCTCGGCAGCACGGCTCCGCTGCACGAGGCGCTCGCCCTGGCCGCGGAGGCCTGGGGTGCCCGGCGCACCTGGTTCCTCACCAACGGCGCCTCACAGGGCAACCAGATCGCGTCACTCGTGGCACCGGCGCTGGGCCGCACCCTGGTGGTGCAGCGCAGTGTCCACTCCAGCGTCATCGACGGACTCGTGCTGTCGGGGCTGGAAGCCGCGTTCGTACAGCCGTCGGTCGACGCGGACCAGGGCATCGCCCATGGAGTCACTGCCGAGGGCCTGGCCCAGGCCCTCGCCGAGCACCCGGAAGCGGCGGCCGCCTATGTCGTCTCTCCCAGCTATTTCGGTGCGGTCGCCGATGTCCGCGCCCTGGCTGAGACCGCCCATGCCGCGGGCGCTGCGCTGATCGTGGACGAGGCGTGGGGCGCACACTTCGGTTTCCACCCCGCCCTCCCCGGCAACGCGCTCTCCCAGGGCGCCGATCTCGTCACGTCCAGCACGCACAAGCTGGCGGGCAGCCTCACCCAGTCGGCCATGCTCCACCTCGGCCACGGCCCCTTCGCCGACCGGCTGGAGCCGCTCGTGGACCGTGCGTTCCGGCTCGTTCAGTCGACGAGCGCGAGCGCGCTGCTCATGGCATCGCTCGACGTGGCACGGGCGGGCCTCGTGCAGGGCCGCGACGCCGTCGGCGCGTCCGTGGAGGCCGCGGACAAGGTGCGCCGGGTGATCCGCAAGCTCGGACGGTACGCGATCGTCAGCGACACCTTCGGGCTGTTCCCGGACATCGCCGCCGCCGATCCTCTGCGTATCGCCATCGACACCCGAATCGGCGGCATACCGGGTCACGAGGCACGCCGGCTCCTGTCCCGCGATCACCAGATCATGGTGGAGGTCGCGACCGACTCCGCGATCGTCGCCGTGGTGGGGGCGGGAGCCTCTCCCGATACGGACCGGTTCATCGAAGCCCTGCACTGCCTTCCCGCCCCCTGGCCGGCACCGGCGCGGACGAGCGGTCCCGGTTGCGGCTGCCGTCTCCGGGCCCGGCCAGGCTGACGGCCCGCGAGGCGTTTCTCAGCCCGTCGTGCACCTTGCCTGCCGCGGACGCCGTCGGCATGATCTCGGCGGACACCCTGGCGGCCTATCCGCCGGGCATCCCCAACGTGCTGCCGGGCGAGGTGATTACGGCCGAAGTGATCGATTTCCTCCAGCGCACCGCCGCGGCTCCCAGCGGTCATGTCCGTGGCGCACTCGACCCTGCCGTCTCCCGCCTCCGCGTCGTCGCCCCCGGCAGACGCCCCTCGTAGCGAACCGCCCGCCCACCCGCGTCCGAACCCTTGGAGAAACCAAGATCGTCGTGCAGCGCGGCACGGTCTCCGAGGACCTCGCCAAGGCCGACTGCGCGACGCGATCCAGGCCGCGCTGGACGCGATCATCAAGAACGGCGAGTACGGGAAGATCATCGCGAAGTGGGGCGTCGAGGACGGCGCGGTGACCGAGGCCCGGACCAACGGCGGTACGTGACCCGCACCCGTCCGCCCTCACGGAAGTGGCTGTTCCGTCCAGATGACCTTGCCGGCGCCGGAGTACCGGGTGCCCCAGCGCTCGGCGAACTGGGACACCAGGAACAGGCCGCGGCCGCCCTCGTCCGTGGCCGCCGCCCGCCGCAGGTGGGGGGCGGTGCTGCTGCCGTCGGAGACCTCGCAGATCAGGGAACGGTCGCGGATCAGGCGTACCCGGATGGGGCCGGTGGCATGGCGGATGGCGTTCGTGACCAGCTCGCTGAGGATCAGCTCGGTGCTGAACGCCCCGTCCCCCAGCCCCCAGGCATCCAGCGTCCGGGCGACATCGGCCCGTACCCGCCCGACCGCCGACGGGTCGGACGGCACGTCCCAGGAGACCGTGCGGTCCCCGTCCAGCGCGCGCGTACGGGCGACGACGAGCGCGACATCGTCGCGGGGCCGCTCTGGCAGCACGGCGTCGAGCACGGCGCGACAGGTCTCCTCCGGCGCCCGGCCGGTGTGGGCCAGGGCGCGGCGCAGCAGCTCCAGCCCCTCGTCGATGTCACGGTCGCGGTCCTCGAGGAGTCCGTCCGTGTAGAGCACCAGGCTGCTGCCTTCGGCGAGGTGCAGCTCTGTGGTCTCGAAGGGGAGGCCGCCGAGGCCGAGGGGCGGACCGCCGGGCGTGCCGGGGAATTCGACACCGCCGTCGGGGTGCACGATCGCCGGCTCGAGGTGGCCCGCGCGGGCCATGGTGCACGTGCGGGAGTTCGGGTCGTAGATGGCGTACAGGCAGGTCGCCCCGGTGACCGTCGTGACCCCGCCGCCGTTCTCCTCGTCCTGGTCGATACGGCTGACCAGCTCGTCCATGTGCCACAGCAGTTCGTCGGGGGGCAGGTCCAGGGTGGAGAAGTTGTTCACCGCGGTGCGCAGCCGGCCCATGGTGGCAGCCGCGTGGAGCCCGTGGCCGACGACGTCTCCCACGACGAGTGCCACACGGGCGCCGGGCAGGGGGATGACGTCGAACCAGTCACCGCCGACGCCGCCGAGGCCCGGCTGTGCGGGCAGATAGTGGTAGGCGACGTCGAGAGCGTTCTGCTCGGGCAGGGCACGCGGCAGCAGACTGCGCTGCAGGGCGACCGCCATGCCGTGCTCGCGGGTGTAGCGGCGGGCGTTGTCGATGCTCACGGCGGCGCGGGTGACCAGTTCCTCGGCGAGCGACACGTCGTCGTCGTCGAAGGGCTCGGGCTTCTGCGAACGCCAGAAGGTGGCGACGCCCAGGATGACCCCGCGGGCCCGCAGCGGAACGACGATCATCGAATGGATTCCGTACACGACCAGTCTGCGGGCCCGTTCCGGCTCCTGTCCCTGCCAGCCGGTGAACGCGGCCAGGTCGGCCTCCACGGTGGTCGTCCCCGTGTCGTAGGAGACCGCCTGCGGCGTGGCCGGGACGAAGTGGATCAGCCTCCCGCGCGGATAGTGCGGGGCGTCGTCCCGGATGCCCGCGTAGGCGACACGGCGCAGGTCCGGCCCGCCCTCCCCGGGCTCCTCGCCCTGGAGCACGAGGTCCGGCAGGTCGACGGATACGTAGTCGGCGAATCGCGGGACCGCGAAGTCCGCGAGTTCCTGGCAGGTCCGCACCACGTCGAGGGTGGTGCCGATCTTGATCCCGGCGTCGTACACGAGCCTCAGGCGCCCCTGTGCGGTGTCGGCCCTGCCGGTGAGCGTCCGCAGTTCGGTGGTGTCCCGCAGGGTGGCGACCGTGCCGGGCGGCCCGCCGCCCTCGGTCGTCGACCGCTGACTCACGGCCACCAGTTGGCCCTCGATCACATGCACCTCGTCGGTGACCGGGCGTCCGGAATTCAGCAGGCGGGACATGTCCGGGTCGATGCCGAGTTCGAGTACGGGCTGTCCCTCCGGGTTCGGAGGGAGTTCGAGCAGCCGTCGTGCCTCGTCATTGGCCAGCACCAGTTTCTGGTCCCCGTCGACGATCAGCACCCCCTCCCGCACGGCGTGCAGGACGGCGTCGTGGTGCTCGTACATCCGGGTCATCCCGACGGGCCCCAGCCCGTGGGTCTGGTGCCGCAGCCGCTTGCTGATCAGCGCGGACCCGGCAGTGGCGACCAGCAGGGCGACCGCGGCGGTGCCGAACAGCAGCGGCAGATGCTGTTCGGTCAAGCCGCTCACCTGCTCGATCGTGATCCCGGCGGCGACGAGGCCGATCACCCGCCCTTTGGCGTCGGTGACGGGGACCACGGCACGTATGGACGGACCGAGGGTGCCCGTGACGGTCTCCGTGACGATCCCGCCCTTCGCCGCCGGGTCGATGGTGCCGATGTACTTCTTCCCGATCTGGTCGGGGTTGGGGTGGGTGTAGCGGATGCCCTGCGGCGTCATGACGACGATGAAGTCCACACCGGACAGCTCCCTGGCCCGTTCCGCCCGGGGCTGCAGCGCCGCGCTCGGGTCGGGGCCCTCCAGGGCCTGCTCGACACCCGGCGCGTGCGCGAAGGTCTCGGCCACGGCGACCGACCGGTTGCGGGCCTCCCGCTCGCTGTCGTTCCGGGACTGGAACAGCAGCGTCACGACCGCCGCGATGACGAGCAGCACCGCGACCGCCACCTGCAGGACGAACACCTGGCTGGCGACGGCCCGCGCACTCACCAGCGAGCGCAAGCGGCCGATGACTCCCGCCATGCTCCCATCTAACACCGCCCGCATACGGTGGGCGAACGTTTGCGGGCAGTAGCAGTGGCGCACCCGTCCGCGCCGCTGCGGATCACGCGCCGTACCTGTGCCGGTCCCAGGGTGGTGAGCCGGCTGGGCGGCGCCGGTCAGTGCTGGTCGGCGACGGTCAGTGAGTGGCCCTGTGGACCACTGCCACCGGGCACGCGGCCGTGTGCAGTACTTCGGAACTCACCGATCCCAGCAGCAGCCTACGCAGTCCGGAACGCCCGTGGGAGCCGACGACCAGGAGAACCGCGTTCTGCGACGCGTCCGCCAGCAGGGTCGCCGGGCGAAGGCGCTCGACGCGCACGTCGACCGGTACTTCCGGATACCGCTCACGACGGCTGTCCGCGACTTCCCGCAGGGACGTCCGCAGCGCCTCGTCGCGGATCTCGAAGTCCGGCTCGACCATGCCGGGGCCGGACGGCGCCTCCCCCAGATGGAAGCTCCCGTGCACCAGCTCCAGGCGCGCCCCGCGCAGGGCCGCCTCGGCATACGCCACGTCCAGGGCCTCCTCGGCGGGGTCGGAGACGTCCACGCCGGTCACGACCCGGTTCTCCGCCGCCACGGAGACCTCGCCGGAGCGGACGACGAACACCGGGCATACGGAGTGTGTGGCCACCTGCCAGCTCACCGAGCCCAGCGCCAGCCGGGCGAAGCCCCCGCTGCCCCGGTGGCCCACCACCACCCAGGGGACCTCGGAGGACCGCTCCAGGAGCACCGCGGCCGGCCTGCCGTCGACCGACTCCGAGGTGACCCGCAGGCGGGGGAACTCCGACTCGATCAGCGCCACGAGCGGAGTCAGGATCTCTGTTCCCGGCCCGTCCGGAGCGAGCTGCTCTCCCGGCTTCTCCTGTGCGGCGGCCGGGGCCCGGTGCTCGACGACGTGCAGGATGTGCAGCGGCCTGCCGTGCAGGGATGCCTGCTGGGCGGCATAACGTACGACGGACTCCTGGCCGCTCCCCTGGTCGACACCCACCAGTACCGGTCGTTCTGATGTCTCGGCGGCGTCCGGCATGAGCGCTCCCTGGTCGAGGCTGACGTCTGCGGGCGCGTCAGCTACTGCGGTATCCGGATTGTGCCGCTCCAGCCGGGACAATCCGGCCATCCCGGCCGAGGGAGGTCATGGCGTTTCTTCGCGCGCTGTCATGGCGATTCTTCGCGTGCTACTGCGGAAAGTCCACGGCCGCCACCGAGAGGGAGGGGCCCACGCCGCAGCGGCCCCTCTCCCCCGGAGGACTCCGTCAGGCCCGCCGCAGCCTCAGTGTCACCAGCTCGAACGGACGCAGCGACAGGAACACCGTGTCGTCCGCCCGCTGTGGCTTCCCCGCCTCCGCCGTCGGCCGCTCCAGCAGGTCCGTGGCTGTGACGTCCGCGAGCCGGAAGCCCGTCGTCAGAGTCGCCCGGGCCCGGCCGCCCCGGGACTCGTGGAAGCGGACGACGACATCGCCGCTGCCGTCGTCCGCGAGCTTGACGGCGGTGACCACGACCGCGTCGTCGTCCACCGTGACGAGCGGGGCCACGGCGTCGCCCGCACCGGTCACCCGGCGCTCCGGCAGATTGACGCGATAGCCCTCGCGCACCGCGTCACCGATCGACGCACCCGGCACCAGCGCATGGCGGAAGCGGTGCACGCCCTGGTCGGTCTCGGGGTCGGGGAAGCGCGGGGCGCGCAGCAGCGAGACCCGGAGCGTGGTCGTCGTGCCGGAGTCGGAGGTCCGGACGGTACGGGTCACGTCATGCCCGTACGTGGAGTCGTTGACGAGCGCGACGCCCCAGCCCTGCTCCTCGATGTGTACGAATCGGTGGTTGCAGGCCTCGAACTTCGCCGCCTCCCAGCTGGTGTTGGTGTGGGTCGCCCGGTGGAAGTGGCCGAACTGGGTCTCGGACGCGTACCGGTCGGCGTGCACGTCCAGCGGGAACGCCATCTTCAGGAACTTCTCGGTCTCGTGCCAGTCGACCTCCGTGTCGATGTCGAGCCGCTTGGCGCCGGGCGCGAGCGACAGCACCTGCGTGAGCTTCGAGGCGCCGAAGGTGCGCACGACCCGCACCGCGGCAGCGCCCGAGTCCCCGGCCGGCGGGACCGGCTCGACCCCGTCCGCGTCCACCAGGTCGGTCACCGTGTTCCGGTAGAACTCGTCGACGTCCCACGCGTCCCACATGTTCGGGAAGTCGGGGTGGATCTGCAGCA
>NZ_JBSGZO010000104.1:0-22026 GCF_053611045.1 Streptomyces sp. NPDC054841
CCTCTGACGGGTCCCGGCCGCTGTCGTCGCCGTGGTCGGCCGGCGGCGTACGGGCAGTTGGTCAGCCGTTGAGCCAGTCGCCGTCGATCCGGTCGCGGACGCGGTCCAGTGCCTGTTCCGTACGTCCCCTGGCCATCAGCCACGCCCCGGCGTCGTCGCGCAGCAGCACGTCGTCGCGCAGGAACCAGCGCGCAGCCCCGGATTCGCCCGGCGGGTAGTCGGGCAACGGCAGCCGGACGCCGTGTTGTTCCAGCTCCTCCAGGTCCGACTCCTTTGGACCGTCAAGGAAGTCGACGAGCTCGTAGGGCGCGTGCAGCGACTCCGAGAGGACGATCTCGACGAAGGTGAGCGAGACGCGGTCCAGCCAGGGCTCCCACGTCTCGGCGCTCTTGTCCGCCAGGTCGAGACGTACGACGACGGCGGGGTCGTCCCGGTCGAGGTCGGTGAGCAGGATGCCCCAGCGGGCGGCGCCCTGGTTCTCGTCGCGGAAGACGAGCGCCTCGCCGCTCTCGTCGACGTACAGCTCGGCCGGGGCGCGCAGTTCGTCGTGGTTGCTGGTCAGGTCCGCGCGGTTGCCGAGGAGGGCGTACGCCTCGCGCAGGGCGGCCGGGAGTCGGAGCTCCAGCCGCTCCTCGGCGGCGGCGAGGTCCGCCTCGGGGTATCCGGCGGCGTCGTCGAGCGCGCCGTCCGTCCAGTGCGCGGTGAAGTCGCGGATGAACTGCCAGGCACCCTGCCGGCTCTCGACGCCCGCCGCCAGCGACCGGGCCAGGTCGAACTCGTCTGTCATGAGGTGACCGTACTGGCGGGCACTGACAGCCCAGGCGGGAGCGCGCGGTTACGGAACCGGGGCGTCCGGGAGCCAGGGAGCGCGGGAGCTTTCCGGCCACCGGGTCCATGGGATCCGGCCGGTCCGTCAGGTCCCCCTCCCGGACTATTGACTCTTTTTCTCACAGCCGCTTTTCTCGTCGCACTGCTTACGCAGTCATGACAACCCACCGATCCCCTTTACCCGATATGCCTTGGCTCTTCCAACCCCCCACCCGCTCACCGATGTTCTGAGCGACGACACCGAAGGCACGAGTGATGACCACGAATCGACGCTCGCACCGCACACGCAAACGGCCTCTCGCCGTCCTGATGCTGTTCCTCACCGCGGTTGCCCTGGTCCTCGGCACGGGCCCCAGCTCCTCGGCCGTGGCCGGGGCCGAGGCCGGCGCCGAGGCCGGCGCCGAGGCCGGCGCCGACTGGTGGAACCCCGCTGCGCGGCCCGCACCCGACTCCCAGATCAATGTCACGGGTGAGCCCTTCAAGGGAACCGACTCCCAGGGACGCGTCCGGGGCTTCGTCGACGCACACGACCACCTGATGTCCAACGAGGCCTTCGGCGGCCGGCTCATCTGCGGCAAGACGTTTTCCGAGCAGGGCGTCGCCGACGCGCTCAAGGACTGTCCCGAGCACTACCCCGACGGTTCGCTCGCGATCTTCGACTTCATCACCAAGGGCGGGGACGGCAAGCACGACCCCAACGGATGGCCGACGTTCAAGGACTGGCCGGCCCATGACTCGCTGACCCACCAGCAGAACTACTACGCCTGGGTCGAACGCGCCTGGCGCGGCGGTCAGCGGGTCCTCGTCAACGACCTCGTCACCAACGGCGTGATCTGCTCGGTCTACTTCTTCAAGGACCGCAGCTGCGACGAGATGACGTCCATCCGCCTGCAGGCGAAGAAGACGTACGAGATGCAGGACTACATCGACAAGATGTACGGCGGCCCGGGGAAGGGCTGGTTCCGGATCGTCCTCGACAGCGCGCAGGCCCGCGAGGTCATCAAGCAGGGCAAGCTGGCCGTCGTCCTGGGGGTCGAGACCTCCGAGCCGTTCGGCTGCAAGCAGATCCTGGACATCGCCCAGTGCGGCAAGGACGACATCGACCGCGGTCTGGATGAGCTGTACGGCCTCGGCGTGCGCAGCATGTTCCTGTGCCACAAGTTCGACAACGCCCTGTGCGGCGTCCGCTTCGACTCGGGCACCCTCGGCACGGCGATCAACGTCGGCCAGTTCCTGTCGACCGGCACCTTCTGGAAGACGGAGAAGTGCGCGGGCCCGCAGCACGACAACCCCATCGGCCAGGCATCGGCGCCCGAGGCGGAGAAGAAACTCCCGGCGGGTGTGACGGTCCCGTCGTACGCCGCGGACGCGCAGTGCAACACCCGCGGTCTCACCGGGCTCGGCGAGTACGCCGTACGCGGCATGATGAAACGCGGGATGATGCTGGAGATCGACCACATGGGCGTCAAGGCCGCGGGCCGCGCCCTCGACATCCTCGAGTCGGAGTCGTACCCCGGCGTGATCTCCTCGCACAGCTGGATGGACCTCAACTGGACCGAGCGGGTCTACGCTCTCGGCGGCTTCATCGCCCAGTACATGCACGGCTCCGAAGGGTTCATCGGGGAGGCGAAGCGCACGGAGGCGCTGCGCGACAAGTACGGCGTCGGATACGGCTACGGCACCGACATGAACGGCGTCGGCGGCTGGCCGGGCCCCCGCGGCGCGGACACCCCGAACCCGGTGCGCTACCCCTTCCGCAGCGCCGACGGCGGCGCCGTCATCGACCGGCAGACCACCGGACAGCGCACCTGGGACATCAACACCGACGGAGCCGCGCACTACGGCCTCGTACCGGACTGGCTGGAGGACATACGCGTCGCCGGCGGCAAGGACGTCGTGGACGATCTCTTCCGGGGCGCCGAGTCCTACCTCACCACCATGAAGGCGTCCGAGAACCACAAGGCCGGGGTGAACCTCGCCGCGGGCGCCTCCGCCTCGGCCAGCTCGTCGGAGTGGAACCCGTTCACCAGCTACGCACCCGGCAGGGCGGTGGACGGCAGGACCGACACCCGCTGGGCGAGCGACTGGAGTGACGACCAGTCGCTCCAGATCGACCTCGGCGCGCCCAGGACGGTCAAGCGGGTCGTCCTCGACTGGGAGCGCGCCTACGGGAAGTCGTATCGCATCGAGGTCTCCAGCGACGGCAAGGACTGGCGCACCGTCTGGTCCACGACCAGCGGTGACGGCGGCCTGGACACGGCGCAGTTCGCGGCGACTTCGGCCCGCTACGTACGCGTCCACGGGCTGGAGCGCGGCACCAAGTGGGGCTACTCCCTCAACGAGGCCGGTGTCTTCAGCAGCTGACATCGCGCAGCGCGGTACCGACGGCCGGGGTGTGCCGGATCATCTCTCCTGATCCGGCGCACCCCGACCGATCGGGTTCACGGCGACCGAAGGGTGGTACGAGGGGCCTCTGCTGCGGCGCTGCTCGCCGGTCCGTGGTCCGCGGTCCGCGGTCCGGTCAGGATCATCCACGCATCCCGAACAGGAAGCGTGTCACCCTGGCCCGGCGTACCAGCAGGTCGTACGACACCACCGTCAGGGCCAGTGAGGCCGCCGCGATCGTGAGGTACTTGACCGCCATCGGGGCGCTCCAGCCGACGACGCCGTACGCCACCGCGACCACGATCGGCTGGTGCAGGACGTACAGCGGCAGTGCCGCCACGGCCAGGTACGCGTAGATCCGTCGGGGACGGGTGTCCCGCGCGGGCGAGGAGGGGCCGCGCCGGTCGAGGAGGCCGAGAATGGCCACCAGCCAGCACCAGCCGGCCGTGCCGTAGAGGGTACGGGTGGCGATCGCGACGGCGGTCATGTCCGTGAAGGGGTCGTCCGCGAGGAGAAAGCCCGGCAGACCGGTCACGAACAGGGCCAGGCCCAGTGCGGCCGCCAAGGGTGCGTCACGGCGCATCGCCGAACGGAAGCGGTCGTCGGCGGCGAGTACGTACCCGTAGACGAAGAAGAGGAGGTACGCCCAGCGGCTCCATCCGGCGAAGGACTCCTCCAGCCCCAGCAGCGCGCTGATCAGCGCGACCGGGACGGCCGGCAGCAGCACTGCCCCGCGCCGCCGCCCGCACGCCTCGGCCAGTCGCTCGACCGGAAGCCGGTCGGCCAGCGGGGTCAGCAGCAGCGAGAAGGCGAGCAGCAGCACCACGAACCACAGATGGCCCGTCTCGAAGTACTCGCCGTCCAGGACGAAGGGGAATCGGCCAGGTCCAGGTGTACGTCGAAGAAGCGGGACAGGAAGCGCCAGTACGACTCCTCGTACTCCGGGTCGGCGGCCCGCTCCCGGAGCCACTGGGGGATCGGGATGATCGTCAGTGTCGCCGGCACCAGCGGTACGCCCAGGCGCAACAGCCGTTCCCTGGTGAATCCGGCGGGGCCGCGCCGCCGTAGCGAGTGCCATGAGCCGAGCCCGGCTATGAGGAAGAGCATCGGCATCGCCCACACCACTGCGAGCCCGGCGACGATCGTGGTGGCTTCGGTGGTGTCGGCGTTCTTGACGTAGTAGTCGTCGCGCGTGTCGAAGACCAGCGCGGAATGGAAGAAGACCAGGCCGACCACCACCAGGGTGCGGATCGCGTCGAGTTCCGGCCGTCGGCCCGGTCGGCGGGGTGTCAGTCGTTCGTCGTGGGTCATGGCACGCCCCCCTTGGGCCCGCCGCGCGGATCGTGCAACGGGTGTACGGCAATGACGTCGTTGAAGCGAACCGGATACAAACGTAGGGCGCCGGGCGGCCCAGCGGTACCTGGTCCGGCGCACGACGGCCCACGAGCGTCGACGGCAGCCAGATCTCCGTTCCAGATGGATTTGCACTGATGCGCCGTTATGCCCCAACTGCCTCAGTACCAGAACGCCTTCGCGACCGCCTGCCCCGCCTCGGCCGTGCGGCCGTAGAAGGTGCGCAAGGCCGTGTGGCGCCCGGCGAAGATGTCCCTGACCTCCCCCTCGTCCCAATCAGGGCCGAACGAATCGTGGATCTTCGCGCCGGCGGTCCCCCACAGCGTCTCGTACGGCACGTCCGTCAGGAATGCCGCCGCCGTCCGTGTCTCGGCCGCGGTGAGCACGGCGAACGGCGGCTGATTGCCGGAGGGGTCCTGCACGACGCGGCCGCCGAATACCGGGAGTTCCCATGCCCCGTCGCCGCCCTCGGGGAGGGTGGCGCCCGCCTCGCACAGTTCGTGGACCGTGGCGAAATCCTTCTCGATGGATTCCGCGATGCCCGCCGCGTGCTCGGCGTGACGTACGTCCCAGTCCCAGGCCGCCCCCATGAAGTCCAGCAGCCAGGCGAAGTCGCGTCCGTGGATCTCGGATTCAGTCACGGCGCGGAGGTGCATGTGGAAGCTCATGGGCCGGGAACCTACTCCCGGGTGCTGACAACCGGGCTCGGCCGATATCCGTAATGTCCGCCGTAGGTGAAGTTCTGCAACCGGATGCGCACCGAGGCCGGAGACGTCCGAAGGCGGCCAAAGGTTGTACGGTCGGCGGAAATCCGCGCTGTGAGAACCCACACTCCGGATCACCGTGATGGTCCCGACATCGGCGCCGCTTGATCAGGCATGGACAGGGACTTCGGCACACTGCCCGGCGCGCGGGACATGCGCGCCTACGTCGCCCGTTTCGTCGCGCAGCTGACCGAGCGGAACCGGCTGCCGCTCGACTACTCCGTCGCCAGCCTGCGCATCGTCGACTTCGTGGTCGACGGGCTCCGCCGCAACCAGCCCGAGCAGGCGCAGGTCGAGGCGGTTCTGAGCGGACTCGGGGGGTATTCCGGTGAGGTGATCGTGCGCCGGGCGGGCGGGCAGTGGGTGGACTTCGACGCCGTGCAGCGGGAGTTCTTCGGTCAGCCGGTCGGGATCAGGATGCCGGACGGCCGGGCCTGGAATCCGCTGGGTAAGGTGGTGAACCGGTTCGAGGCGGGCTCGGCGGAGTCCGTACAGCAGTTCTATCTGCTGTTGCACGGCCGAGCCGGCCGGAAGGTGCCGTGCTGAGCTCTCCGTGACATGACTTTGCGGGCGGCTGTGAGCCGCGGACACGGTGTCCGGCGCCGTTGTCGCTACGAAGAGGGAAGTGTGCGCGCCTACGACGGGGAACTCGGCGCTGCCGTCGAGCGGGCCCAGCAGGGTGACGAGGATGCGTTCGCGCAGGCGTACCGGATGGTCCAGCCCAGGCTCCTCGGCTTCCTGCGGGGACTGGTCGGGGAGGACGCCGAGGACGTCGCGTCCGAGGCGTGGCTGGAGATCGCCCGCGATCTGGGCCGCTTCCGCGGGGACGGGGCGGGGTTCCGCGGCTGGACGGCGACGATAGCCCGGCACCGGGCCCTGGACCATCTGCGCAGACAGCAGCGGCGTCCGCGCACCTCGCTCCTGGAGCAGGACCTGCTGGAGCTCCCGGACTCCGACGACACCGCAGCCGCGGCGCTGGAGTCCCTGGCCACGGAGCGGGCGCTGGAGCTGATCGGGAGCCTGCCGCGTGACCAGGCCGAAGCGGTGCTGCTGCGGGTGGTGGTCGGGCTGGACGGTCCGGCGGTCGGGCGGGCGCTGGGCAAGCGTCCCGGGGCCGTTCGGTCCGCGGTGCACCGGGGACTGAAGAGATTGGCGGGGAGCCTGGCGCAGGCCGGCGCCCCGGGCCGCGAGACGCCCGGCGGGCGGCGACGCGAGCCGGAGGGAGAAGCATGAATCCGGAACGGGAAGACCCCCGCCCGCACACCCCGGAGCTCGAAGCGCTCCTCGAAGCGGCGCGCCGCGGCGGTACGCCCGATCCGGCCGCTCAGGAGCGGGCGCTCGCGGCATTTCGCGCGGCGCGGGACGAGGGAGTGCACGCTGCACCGGTGCGCCGGCGGCGTGCGCGGGACGACTGGCGGCCCGCCCGTGAGCGGCGCCGTGCGTCCGTGCTCGTGAAGGCGTTGCTCGCGGGTCTCGTCGCGGGTGCGCTCGGCGGGGTGGCGGTCGCGGCGGGGACGGGCGTGATGCCCATGCCGTTCGGGGGCGACGAGGGGCCCGACAGAGCGCGGAGCTCCTCCGTGTCACCGGGCCCGGACCTGAGCGAGACCCGGCGCGACGAGCGAGGAGCGGGGGGCTCGGCGGGGCCCACGGGGCCCTCGACGGGCACCGCGGGGCCCACGCGTCCCGATACGTCATCGGCCGACGCCGCCCTGTGCCGCGTGTATCTCGCCGCGCTGGAGCGGAAGGGGGTGCCGCCCCGTGGGAAGGCCGTGGAACGGCTGGAGGCGAACGCCGGTGGCCGGGAGCGCGTACGGGCTCATTGCGAGCGCGTCTACGCGGCCGAGGAGCGGCGGAACGACCCGGATCCGGCGCGGAGCCAGGGCCCGGAGGACGAGCCGGAGGGCACGCCCGGAGCCGGGCAGCCGACCAAGGAATCGGGTCGTACGTCCACGAAGGAGCCGGGGAAGCAGGCCACCGGGGCGCCGACCGGGCAGGACGGCACCTCTGCGCAGGATCAGGCCCCCACGGCCGCCCGCTGAGCCGGTGTACCGAGAGCCGGTGTACCGACGGCTCGACGCTCCCGGCAGAAGGCACGGAAGGACGCGGATGAGAAGACGTGAATGGCCGGAAGAGATGTGGGAAGGACGACCGGGGCCGCCACCCCCCACAGGAGAGGCCCCGGTCGCCGTCCGCCGGGACCGCGGAGCGGACCCGTACTCCTCTCAGCGCCGTGGGTGCGTTTTCTGTCACACCGCGCGGCGTCAGCAGAATGTTGCAAGTTGTACAAGACGTGGACGCGGCACCTGCCGAGGACGTAGCGTTGCGCTGCGCGCTGGGCTGTGCGGCGGTAGTGACCAGCCGCGATTGACGAACGGGTAGTGGGAGTGCTGGGGGACGACGCGGAGTTGACCGCCGCGGTGAGTGCGGCGCAGGACGGGGACGAAGACGCCTTCCGGACTGTGTATCGCGCCGTGCATCCGCGGCTGCTCGGGTACGTACGGACGCTGGTCGGCGAGCCGGATGCCGAGGACGTCACGTCCGAGGCCTGGCTGCAGATAGCCCGGGACCTGGACCGGTTCAGCGGTGACGCGGACCGGTTCCGCGGCTGGGCCGCGCGGATCGCCCGCAACCGTGCCCTGGACCACATACGGATGCGGGGCCGGCGCCCCGCGGTCGGCGGCGACGAGACCGAGCTGACCGGAAAGCCGGCCGAGTCCGACACCGCGTCCGAGGCCATGGAAGCCCTCGCGACCGGCCGGACGATGGAACTGATCGCCCAACTGCCGCAGGACCAGGCGGAGGCCGTCGTCCTGCGCGTGGTCGTCGGTCTTGACGCGAAGAGCGCGGCCAGGACACTGGGCAAGCGCCCCGGCGCCGTACGCACGGCGGCACACCGAGGGCTGAAGCGGCTCGCCGAGCTGCTGGGCGCGGAGCACAGCGGTGCGGAGGGCCTCGGCCGCGGCACGGAACTCGGCGCCGTACCGCCGCAGCGCAACCCGCGCCCCGGAGCGATGCGCTCCACCGGTGTGACGCATTCGCGTCTGCGGACGCAGAAGGACATGTGATGGCCGACGAGCGGTACGAATGGCTCGACAAGGCGGCTGCGGAGCGACTGCTTCGCGGTGAGCCTGTCGAGCCCGTCGGCGTTGACGCGCGTAGCCAGGCCCGCGGACTCGCGGAGGTACTGGACGCGGCCCGTGTCCGGGGCGCCGGGACCGAGCCGATGCGTGGCGAGGACGCCGCGCTCGCGGCGTTCCGCAAGGCCCGTGACGGCGGCGCGGCGGAGCTGCTGCCGGAGGTACGGCTCACTCCTGCGCCCCCGCCGGTCCGTTGGGGCCGGTCCATGCGCTGGGGGCTGGCTGCCTCGCTGGCCGGTTTCGCGGTGGGCGGTGTCGCCGTCGCCGCCGGGACCGGTGTGCTTCCGGTGCCGTTCGGCGGCGACCGTGATCCGGCGCCCGGCTCCTCCGTCTCGGCCGCGGTCACTCCCGGCCCGCTCGTCTCCGAGCCGCCGACCGGTGGACCCGGTACGTGGCAGCTTCCGACGCCGACGGACGGAGCGGGCGATCCGGCGGCTTCGCCGTCCTCGGGTGCCGCCTCTCCCACGGGTCGCCCCCGGGACCGGGCGAGCGCCGGCGGCGAGCACCCCGAGTCCGCGTCGCCGGGCACCGGCGGCGGGGACAAGGGCACCGGCAGCACGGAGTGGTACCGCAAGACGGCCGCCGCCTGCCGTGACTACCGCAACGGCACCCTCGACGAGGAGCGCAAGCGCGGTCTCGAGGCCGCGGCCATGGGCGCGGACCGGATCAAGCGGTTCTGCGACCGGGTGCTGTCCACCGACGACAAGGGCGGCAGCGGCGGCGACGACCGGGGCGGCGACAGTGGCGCCGGAGACGGCAGCAGCGGCGGGGGTGACGACGGCAGCGGCGGGGGCGACGACGGCGACGACGGACCCTCCAACGGTGACGGCTCCGGCGGCGCGGGCGCTCCGGCGCCGAGCATTCCCGGAGTCCCGGCCCCGGGCGCTCCCGGCCTTCCGGTGCCGAGCGTTCCCAGAGCTCCGATGCCGAACGTCCCCGTCGTGCCGACGTCGGTCAATCCTGCCGTCCCGGCCCCGGGCCGCCCCGCATTCGCGGTGCTGCCGTGCCCGGACGCGGCGACATCGCTGCCGGCCCTCCGGCCCGCGCCCGCGCTGGCGCTCCAGGTCTCACCCACCTGACCGCGCTCGGCCTCTCGGTCTCGCCTTCAGGGCCGCGCCCGTGCCCGAGCTCTGGGTCTCACCCACCTGACCGCGCTCGGCCTCTCGGTCTCGCCTTCCGGCCCGCGCCCGTGCCCGAGCTCTAGGTCTCACCCACCTGACCGCGCCCGCGCTCGTCCTCTAGGTCTCACCCGCCGACCCGTGCCCGCGCTCGGCCTCTCGGTCTCACCCCTCCTGACCTGCGGGTTTCTTCTTTCTAGAAAAACTTCCAGCCAGGTGTGACGTTTTTCGGCTGAACGGCGCAGTAGTAAGTGAGCCGACTGGTCATCGGCCGTGCCAGAGCCGGGGTTCCCCCCGTACCTACGGCTCGGCGCACACAGGCGCGGGCGGGGCACGTTCCCCCGGTCCCGCCCGCGCCTCCTCACTCGTCCTGGGTCACCAGTGGACGACGACCTTGTCGCCGACCTTCACCTGGTCGAAGACCGACGCGAGCTTCCTCTTGTCCCGGACGTTGACGCAGCCGTGCGAGGCGCCGTTGTAGCCGCGGGCTGCGAAGTCCGCCGAGTAGTGCACCGCCTGGCCGCCGCTGAAGAACATCGCGTAAGGCATCGGCGTGTGATAGATCGTCGACTCCCACTTCTTGGCCTTCCAGCCCACGCTGAACGTTCCTTCACGGGTCGGCGTGTTCTCCGAGCCGAAACGCACGTCCATCGCCGCGACGACCTTGCCGTCGATCATCCAGGCGAGCGTCCTGCTCTCCTTGCTGATGCACAGCACCCGGCCCGTCATGCAGCGCGCATCGGGCTTGTCCAGCGTGTTCGTCGTCGGCGGGCGCAGCTCGTCCGCGGTCGGCCGGCGGGTCATGGTGATGAGCGTCTGCCAGGTGACCTCGTCGACCGAGCCGGTCCTGGGCAGCCCCCGCTTCGACTGGAAACTGCTGACCGCCTTCGACGTCATCGAGCCGTAGAACGCGGTGGGACTGCGGTGGAAGTAGCCGATCTGCCGGAGCCGCGCCTGCAATTCGCGGACCTGCTCGTTCTCCGTCCCCTCCGTCATCAGCACCTTCGGCGGCTTCGAGGGGGTGGGCTTCGCCGTGGCCGGGGAGGCGCTCGGCTTGTCGTCCGTCACCGGGGTGGCCTTGGGGCCGGGACCCTTGGAGGGCGCGGAGGGCGTGCCCGAGGCGGCCGGCGGCGCGGCCGTCCCGCTGGGCGTCGCCTGAGCGGTGCAGCCGGCGACCAGGGCCACGGCCACGGCGGCCATGAGCGATCTGCGCAAGACGGACGTACGGTGCATAGGTGCCCCCCGGGCTGTCGTGTGTGAGTAGGGATGCTTCCCGGGAGCGCTTGGTTGCGAACTGTGGAGCATCTTGTGAGGAAGGTCCCGGCGTGCGGCGCTCCACCGGCCGCACGGCCGCCGATACAGTCCGTCGTGAGGGTCATTACTCGTCGGTAACTTCAGCAGCAGCTCTAGCGGGAGGCACAGCATATGGCGCGCGAGTCGGAGTCGGGACTGCCCGTCGAGCCGGTTTACGGACCGGGCTCCCTGGAGGGGTGGGAACCGGCCGAGAAGCTGGGGGAGCCCGGCGCGTACCCCTTTACGCGCGGCGTCTATCCGTCCATGTACACAGGCCGTCCCTGGACCATGCGTCAGTACGCCGGCTTCGGTACCGCCGTCGAGTCAAACGCCCGCTACAAGCAGCTCATCGCCAACGGCACGATGGGTCTGTCCGTCGCCTTCGACCTGCCGACCCAGATGGGCCACGACTCGGACGCCCCGATCTCGCACGGCGAGGTCGGCAAGGTCGGCGTGGCCATCGACTCGATCGACGACATGCGGGTGCTGTTCGGCGGGATCCCGCTGGACAAGGTCTCCACGTCGATGACGATCAACGCCCCCGCCGCGCTGCTGCTGCTCCTCTACCAACTCGTCGGCGAGGAACAGGGCGTCCCGGCGGACAAGTTGACCGGCACCATCCAGAACGACGTGCTCAAGGAGTACATCGCCCGCGGCACCTACATCTTCCCGCCCAAGCCCTCGCTGCGGCTGATCGCCGACATCTTCAAGTACTGCAAGGCCGAGATCCCGAAGTGGAACACGATCTCGATCTCCGGCTACCACATGGCGGAGGCCGGGGCCTCGCCCGCGCAGGAGATCGCTTTCACCCTTGCGGACGGGATCGAGTACGTCCGGACGGCCGTAGCGGCGGGGATGGATGTGGACGACTTCGCGCCCCGGCTGTCCTTCTTCTTCGTCGCGCGTACGACGATCCTGGAGGAGGTCGCGAAGTTCCGTGCCGCGCGCCGGATCTGGGCGCGCGTGATGCGCGACGAGTTCGGCGCCAAGGACCCCAAGTCGCTGATGCTGCGCTTCCACACCCAGACCGCCGGCGTGCAGCTCACGGCCCAGCAACCCGAGGTGAACCTGGTCCGCGTCGCCGTCCAGGGCCTCGCGGCCGTCCTCGGCGGCACCCAGTCGCTGCACACCAACTCCTTCGACGAGGCCATCGCGCTGCCGACCGACAAGTCCGCCCGCCTCGCGCTGCGCACCCAGCAGGTCCTCGCCTACGAGACCGACGTCACCGCGACCGTCGACCCGTTCGCCGGCTCGTACGTCGTCGAGAACATGACGGACGGCGTGGAGGCCGCGGCGCTGGAGCTGATGGCGAAGGTGGAGGAGCTGGGCGGCGCGGTCAACGCCATCGAGCGCGGCTTCCAGAAGGACGAGATCGAGCGCAACGCGTACCGCATCGCGCAGGAGACGGACAGCGGCGAGCGTGTCGTCGTCGGTGTGAACCGCTTCACCCTCGACGAGGAGGAGCCGTACGAGCCGCTGCGCGTCGACCCCGCGATCGAGGCGCAGCAGGCCGACCGGCTGACGAAGCTGCGTGCGGAACGCGACGGGGCGGCCGTCGAAACGGCGCTCGCCGAGCTGAAGAAGGCCGCCGAGGGTACGGACAACGTGCTCTACCCGATGAAGCAGGCGCTGCGGGCGCGGGCCACCGTCGGCGAGGTGTGCAACGCGTTGCGCGAGGTGTGGGGGACGTACGTCCCGGGCGGCGCGTTCTGAGCGCGCGCCGGTGAGTGGATACCCGTACGAGTGATCACGGGCGGAATGCGCGCGGCGAGGGATACGCTCGTGGAGAGTGCTTCCCGAGAGGAGGGTGCCGTGGCTGTGATGATGCACGAGACGTCACTTGCTGATGCTGCCGATCGCCTCTGGGACGAGTTGCCCGGGCACCGGGTGGAGATCCTCAACGGGAGCATTGTTGTGACACCGCCGCCGGATGGGGCGCATCAGGAGACGCTGTCGTGGCTCATCGAGGAGTTCTACCGAGCCGGTGCGCGAGAGGCGGGTGTCAAATACCTGCAGGGCATCGGCCTGTGGCTGCCCACAGGACCGGATGACTACGCGGTACCCGATCTGTCACTCGTCGACGTCGACTACAAGGACGCCCTCGTCGAGAAGAATTGCTACGCGCCACACGTCTTCCGCCTGGTCCTGGAAGTGACGTCCACCAACTGGTCGAATGACATGATCATCAAGGTGGAGACCTACGCCAGGGCCGAGATCCCGGTGTACGTGGTCGTGGACCGCAAGCACGACCGGGTCCTGGTGCACACCGACCCCGACGGCGACGAGTACCGCGTCTGCGCGACGTACAAGCGCGGCATGTCCGTTCCCTTGCCCGACTCGGTCGGCGTCGCCCTGAAGCTGTCCGCCGACCGGCTGCTCGACGGCGACGACTAGGGCCTGTCCGGTGGATCTTGCTGGGCTCGCGACGCCCTGCGACTCCGTCTCCTGCTCCCCCTGGGCCCTGCGGGCCCGGGAGGTGCCCCCAGTCGTCAGTCGGCATGGCTCCGCCATGACTCTCCCCCTGCCTTCGGCGGGGGCCCCATCCTCCGCCTTGGATCCGAAGCCGCATCAGTGACATCAGCCGCTCCGCGGCGGGCGCTCGCTGATCCAGCCTGATCCACCGGACAGGCCCTAACCCGTGACCTTCGCGAGGTAGTCGCCGAGCCCTGCCGCGTCCTCGCCCGCCCACCCGACGTAGCCGTCGGGGCGGACGAGGAAGAGGCCCTTGCCGTACGCCTCGTACGGCTCGGTCCGGTGGATGCGCACCGGACCGGGCAGCGGCGGAAGCTCCGCGTCCGTACCCACCGCGAGCAGCGTGAAGTGCGGCCCGTGGAAGACGTCGAAGAGCCGGGAGCCGTCCGCGAGGAGGCCGTCCGGGGCGCGGTCGCCCGCCGTGAG
The DNA here is from genome assembly GCF_053611045.1 of Streptomyces sp. NPDC054841. NCBI lineage: Bacteria > Bacillati > Actinomycetota > Actinomycetes > Kitasatosporales > Streptomycetaceae > Streptomyces > Streptomyces sp. NPDC054841. The sequence continues at coordinate 13,777 of NZ_JBSGZO010000104.1, forward strand.
CGCGCCCGCGGAGCCGGTGGCGAGCGGGCCGCCGCGGTAGCCGAGCCCGAGCTGACGGGTGGTGCTGCCGCGCTTCGCCTCGCCCCGGTGGATGCGCGTGGACAGGCCGAGCATGTCCGCCGCGATGGGCCTGCGCTCCTCCTCGTAGGTGTCGAGCAGTGCGGTCGGCGCGCCCTCGCGCAGCACCTGGCCGAGCTTCCAGCCCAGGTTGTAGGCGTCCTGGACGCTGGTGTTGAGGCCCTGGCCGCCGGCGGGGGAGTGGACGTGGGCGGCGTCTCCGGCCAGGAAGATCCGGCCGTCGCGGAACCGCTCGGCGAGGGCCGCGCGCGGACGGAAGTCCGAGGCCCAGCGCACTTCGGTGACCTGGTCCGCCGTCAGATGGGTGCGCTCGGCGACCAGGGCGCGTACCGCCTCCGCAGAGGTGTCCGGTGTGCCCGTGACGAACTGCGCGACGAGCTGGAAGTCCTCGGTGCCGGGCAGCGGGCAGATCGCCGTGTAGCCGCAGTCCCCGCCGAACATGTGCCAGTTGTCCCGGTCGAGATCCGGTATGCGGACGTCCGCGACCAGCATCGGCGAGGGGTCGACGCTCTCGCCGTCCATGCCGATGCCGAGGACCGTGCGTACCGTGCTGCGGCCGCCGTCCGCGGCGACGGCGTACCGCGCGCGGACGACCGTGCCGGACCGCAGCCGCGCCGTGACTCCGTCGACGTCCTGTGCGATTCCGGTGACCTCCTGGCCGAAGGCCACGTCGCCGCCGAGCTCGCGGAGCCGGGCGAGCAGGATCTCCTGGGTGCGCCACTGCGGCAGCAGCCACGGCTCTCCGTACGGCTCGGCGTCCGTCGGCTCGGCCCGGTCGAACATGTCGTGCTCGTCGAGCCGCTCGCCGTCCTTCCAGAGCAGGCCCAGCGGCGCCCGTCCGCCCGCCGCGAGGACCGGGCCGACCACGCCGAGATCGTCGAGGACCTCCATCGTGCGGGGCTGGAGCCCCTTGCCCCGTGAGCCGGGGAACAGGCCGTCCGCCTTCTCGACGACGAGCGCGCCGACGCCGCGGCGGGCGAGGTCGACGGCGAGGGCGAGGCCCGTGGGGCCGGCGCCGATGACGAGGACGTCCGTTTCCTTAACGCTGTTAAGTTCCATGTCGGGAGCATGCCCTTAACGGCGTTAAACTGTCAAGGTGGGACCAACGAAGATCGACCGCGCGAAGGTCGCGGACACGGCGCTCCGCCTGCTGAACGAGGTGGGCCTGGAAGGGCTGACGCTGCGCGCCATCGCCAAGGAGCTGGACGTCAAGGCACCCGCCCTGTACTGGCACTTCAAGGACAAACAGGCGCTGCTCGACGAGATGGCGACGGAGATGCTCCGGCGGATGTCCGCCGAGCTGACCGAGTCGCTGTCGGGGGACTGGCGCGAGAGCCTCACCTCGGCCATGCGGGGAATGCGCGCGCATCTGCTGCGCTACCGCGACGGGGCGAAGGTCTACAGCGGCACGCACTTCACCGACACGAGTTACGCGGCGCCCCTGGAGGCGCATCTGCGTGCCCTGACCGAGGCGGGCTTCACGCCGACGGCCGCCGCGCGGGCGTGGTTCACCGGGTACAGCTACACGATCGGTTATGTGATCGAGGAGCAGGCGATGGGCCCGGGCCCGGTCAATGGGCCCGAGGGCTATGACCTGGAGGCCCGCGCCGAACGCCTCGCCGGCCATCCGCTCGCCGTGGAGGCCGGTTTCGAGATCTTCGCCCACCACGACGAGGGCTTCGAGACGGGCCTGGCGGCGGTGGTGGCGGGGATCGGAGCGGTGTTTCTTCCGTAGGCCCTGTCCAGGGCTCATCCCGAGCCCCGCTGGGGGTCCCCATCCGGAGCGGGGTCCGGAGCGGGGTCCGGAGCGGGGTCCGGAGCGGGGTCCGTAGCGGAGCCCCGGTTGCCTCAGCCCAGCGCCGCGCGCTTCAGTCGCCGCACGCGCCGCGCGACCCGGCGGACCGTCGCGTTGCGGGGCACCGGGATGCCCCCCGGCAGGCCCAGCACCGTCAGGCGGCGGCGCTTGAAGTAGCGCCAGGTGCCCGGCGAGAGGTGGGCCGCCAGATACGTCTCCGCCGGCTTGCGGAGATCCGCCCGGATCTTCGGCTGCATCGCGAAGCCGACCGCCCGGACGAGCCCCGAGAGCTCGTCGTCCACGGCGCGCGGCGCCCCCGACGCCCCGGCCTCCAGATCCGGCACCAGCGCGTCGACGATCGTGAGCGGTACCCGGTTGCTGTTCTGGTACGGGGTGAGCCGGTCGAGCAGCGGCTCGGTGCCGATCCTCGCCACCGGGATGCCGTAGAACGTGCTCGCCGTCAGCAGCGCCGTCGAGAAACAGCCCACCACCAGCGCGGGCTTGATCGCCTGGTACAGCACCTCGGCCAGCAACGGCTGCTCCAGCACGGTCAGTTCCGCACCCAGCCGCGCCGCCTCCCGCTCCAGCGCCCGCGACCAGGCCGCCGGGGCCACCGGATGCGGCTTGAAGACGAGGCGCCGGTGGCCGAGCGCGACCGCGCCCCGCACCATCCGCAGGTGCAGCGTCTCCTCCTCCTCGGTGGTGAGGATGTCCAGCGCCGCGAGGTACTGCCCGAGCAGCAGGGCCACAGGCTCGCCGTCGGCGGACCCGTTCGAGCCGCCGGGTACGGACAACTCTCCCGTGCCCTCGGTAAGTTCCTCGACGACCTTCGTGAACGCCTCCGCGGGCACCAGCCGCGGCTGCGCCCCGAACTCCGCCAGCAGCAGCGGCTCCAGTCCGGGCACCAGATCCAGATGCAGCAGCCTGCGCACCCGCTCGCCGACCAGCGGGTCGATCTTGTTCCGTGTCGGGCCGTAGCTCATCAGCCCGTCCGCGTACACATCGAGCCGCGCGTCCGGGAACAACTGGGCGACCGCCAGCGCCGGGCTGACCTGGATGGACTCCACGGCCAGCTCGATCCGGTCGTCGCCGAGACCCCACAGCGTCCGCAGATGCCGCTCCAGCATCGGGACGTCGTCCGGCCGCGGCGTCCAGCCGCTCGGGTGGAGCGGGTCGATCGCCTCGTTCCAGGACAGCACGCCGTCGAACCGTCCGCGAAGCTGCTCGAAGCCCGGCATCTCGTCGAGCGCGGGCGTCGTCTCCGGTACCCCCGCGTTGTTGCTGACCAGCAGCAGCCGCCGGTCCGCCGGCTCGAAGCAGCCGCTGTCGATCGCCGCGGCCAGCGATGTCGCGCCGTACAGGGTGGAAGCGAAGAAGATCTGAGTCGTACGCATCAGGCCGCCGCCCCCGTCGCGCCGGAGCCGGCCGGTACCCCCATGGTCCGGCGGCGCAGCCTGCGCAGCCGGGACGCCCGCTCGGCGTCCATCGAGCCGAGCGCGTCCTTCAGGATGTCCTGCGGCATCCGCCGCAGCGCCGCCGTACTCAGCGAACGCAATTTCCGGGCCACGGCGGGTTCGTACCTCTCCGCTGATCCCAAGTGATGGGAAATAAGGGCACAGTATGTTCGGACGGCTTTTGGCAACAGCCGGTCGGAATCCGGGTCCTTTGCCGTTTCTTCGATCACCTGGTCGAAAGCCCTGATGAAATCGAGCTGCCGGATGTCGCCGATCTGTGTCAGTGACGCGGCGACACCGCGCCGGTAGAAGATCCCGAGCAGGCTCACCGCGGCGAAGGATTCCGCATCGCGGTGCAGCCGCCAGATCCACGGCCGGTCCTCGGCCGTCCGCAGCCCGTCCGTGAAGTGCAGCAGGCCCTGGTCGAGCAGCTTGCGCCGGTAGATGCCGGCCCAGGCCATCGGGTAGTCGACGGAGGTGGTGCGGTCGGCCGGCAGGATCGCGTCACGCGGCCGCAGCACCTCGCCCCGGCGGCCCACCGGCACCCGGAAGACCTTGCGTTCGCGGGCCGTGCACTGGACGTGGTCGGTGCGGACGAAGTCGCAGCCCAGGTCCTCGATGGCGGAGAGCAGCCGTTCGTAGTGGCCGGGCGCCAGCCAGTCGTCGCCGTCGAGGAAGGTGAGGTACTCGCCGCGGGCCGCGTCGAGCCCGGTGTTCCGGGCGGTGGCCAGCCCGCCGTTCTGTTCGTGTCTGATCAGCACCGCCCCCGGAAGCTCGCGTTCCGCACGCTCCAGGATCCCCGGCGTCCCGTCCGTCGAGCAGTCGTCGACGAGCAGGAATTCGAAGTCGTCACGGGCGTTCGCGCGCAGACTCCTGAGAGTGTCGGGTGCATATGACTGCACGTTGTAGAACGGCACGATGACGGAGAGCTTGACCACCTGCCGGACACTAAGCGCGAGCCCGGCATTCATTCTTGCCGCGGGAGGGACAGTGGGTGAACAGGGTGCGGCGGATTTGTTAACCGGTCCGACTCATAGGCCTTATCTCGATTCGTCGACCCGCTGTTAACCATTTGTTGCTGTCCAGTTGGGCCGCAAAACCAAATGCCTTTCTAACGTCCTCGGCGTGCCATCAAGTACCAGCCAGTCGCTGCGCGTCGCCGTGCTCGCCGACTCCGACACCCGGTGGAAATGGGGTGCGCTCACCGCGCGCCGGACAGTCGCGGAGGAGGCACCGGACGGCCCGGCCGAACACGCCGTGCTGACGGGCTTCCTGCTGCGGGGCCGGGCGACGCCCACCGCGCGCCAGCTCGCCGAGGTCGGGGTCACAGCCGACTCCCTGCGCGAAGTCACCGGCGCCGAGTTCCTGCGCGCGATACGCGACGAGGGGTACGACATCGTCGTCCTCGCCCTCGTCGGCGGCGCCGTGCAGGCGATGCTGCACGGACTGGCCGCCCTGCGGCTGCCGCGCAGGCCCGTGCTGGTCACCGGCTATGTCGGCGTCGTCTACGAGAAGCTCGCCGACGGACTGCTGCTGCGCCACGGCGCGGACGTCGTCCTCGCCAACTCCCGCCATGACGCGGACCGTTTCCGCGCGGTGTACGAGGGTGTGGGCGCCGATGCCTCCTCGGTCACCGAGGCGGCACTGCCCTTCCTCGGCGGCGCACCGTACGAGCGGCAGGAGGGGCGGGACACGGTCGTCTTCGCCGTCCAGCCGTCCGTACCGGAGAGCCGCGCCGACCGCACGTATCTGCTGCGGCGGCTCGTCGAGCACGCCCGGCTCCACCCCTCCCGCGAGGTCCTGCTCAAGCTGCGCTCCAAGCCCGGCGAGCACACCACGCACCTGGAGGAGCTGCCCTACCAGAAGCTCGCCGACAAGCTCCCCGGTGGTCTTCCGCCCAACTTCAGCCTCGTGTACGGGCACATGGGAGAGGTCCTCGACCGAACCGACCTGCTGGTCACCGTCTCCTCCACGGCGGCGCTCGAGTCCCTCCACCGGCGCATCCCCACCGCGGTCCTCACCGACCTCGGGGTGCGCGAAGCACTCGGCAACCACCACTTCCTCGGCTCCGGACTGCTCACCTCCTGGGACCACCTCGACGGCGGCCACCGGCCGCAGCCGGACGAGGAGTGGCTGGCCCGGCAGGGCGTCGCCGCGGACGGGGCGTACGAGACGGCCTTCGACGAGGCACGCAAGCGGGTCGCGGAGCTGCTGCGGCAGCCGGAGCTCTCGCCCCTCAGCCCCTACTACACCCCCGCCACCGCGCCCGGCTATCTGCCTGGCATCCTCGCCCGCCACCACCTCGCCGCGGACGGCACCCCGCTGCCCGGCGCGGCCCCGGCGAACGAACTCACCGGCGTGCGCCGCATGGTGCGCGACGCGGTGCGGGGGGCGGCGCGCGGCGCGTACCGCCACGGCGTGCAGCGCGTCGCCCCCCTCATCCGCCGCATGGGCGAACTGTGAACCCCCTGAAGGCACCGAAGGAGCCCCACTCCATGACCACCGTCCTCGCCGTGATCCCCGCCAGGGGCGGCTCCAAGGGCGTGCCCGGCAAGAACCTCGCCGCGGTCGGCGGTATCCCGCTCGTCGCCCGCGCCGTCCGGGCCTGCACGGGCGCCCGCCTGGTCACCCACGTGGTGGTCTCCACCGACGACGCGGCGATCGCGGACGCGGCCCGCGCGGCGGGAGCCGGCGTCGGCGCAGCCGACAGAGTGCACTGTGTGCAGCGGCCGGCGGCCATCGCCGGCGACACCGCGACCAGCGAGTCCGCCGTGCTCCACGCGATGGACGCCCACGAGGCGATCCACGGCCGCCCGGTCGACGTGGTCCTCCTCGTCCAGTGCACGAGCCCCTTCATCACCAGCGACGACATCGACGGGGTCGCCTCCGCGGTCGTGGAGGACGGCGCGGACACGGCGGTGACCGTCGCCCCCTTCCACGCCTTCGTCTGGCGCCGCACTCCCGCTGCGCTGCCCGTCGGGGCCCCGGCCCGGCCGCATCCGGCGGAGCGGGCCGCCGCGGCCCCCGTCGAGGACGGCCAGGGCGTCAACCACGACAAGGCCTACCGCCCCCGCCGCCAGGACCGGCCCGAGGACTTCGTGGAGACCGGAGCCGCGTACGCGATGGAGGCCGGCGGCTTCCGTACGCACGGACACCGCTTCTTCGGGCGGACCGCGCTCGTCGAGACCGACCCCGCACGGGTCCTGGAGATCGACGATCCGCACGATCTCGCCCGGGCCCGCGCGCTCGCGCCGCTGCTCGACCCCGCACCCGTACCCACCAGGGACGACGTCGACGCCGTCGTCCTCGACTTCGACGGCACCCAGACCGACGACCGCGTCCTCATCGACGCGGACGGCCGCGAACTCGTCGCCGTCCACCGCGGCGACGGCCTCGGCGTCGCGGCGCTGCGCCGCTCCGGGCTGAAGCTGCTGATCCTCTCCACCGAACAGAACCCCGTCGTCGCGGCACGCGCGCGCAAGCTGAACGTCCCCGTGCTGCACGGCATCGACCGCAAGGACCTCGCCCTGAAGCAGTGGTGCGAGGAGCACGCGGTCGCGCCCGAGCGGGTCCTCTACGCCGGCAACGACGTCAACGACCTGCCCTGCTTCGGGCTCGTCGGCTGGCCCGTCGCCGTCGCGAGCGCGCACGACTCGGTGCGCGCCGCCGCCCGCGCCGTCACCGCCACACCCGGTGGCGCCGGCGCGATCCGGGAGATCGCCACCTGGCTTCTCGGTCCCACCCTCACCACCCCCGCCCTGTAAGCCGAACCCGTAAGGAACCCCACATGAACTCCCGTCTGCGCACCCTCGGCAGCAAGACCGCGGGCCCCGGCCACCCCGTCTACGTCACCGGCGAGATCGGCATCAACCACAACGGCGACCTGAACAACGCGTTCGCGCTGATCGACGCCGCCGCCGACGCCGGCTGCGACGCGGTCAAGTTCCAGAAGCGCACCCCGGAGATCTGCACCCCGCGCGACCAGTGGGACATCGAGCGCGACACGCCCTGGGGCCGGATGACGTACATCGACTACCGCCACCGCGTGGAGTTCGGCGAGGACGAGTACCTCCGGATCGACGAGCACTGCAAGAAGCGGGGCATCGACTGGTTCGCCTCCCCGTGGGACACCGAGGCCGTCGCCTTCCTGGAGAAGTTCGACGTCCCGGCCCACAAGGTCGCCTCCGCCTCTCTCACGGACGACGAGCTGCTGCGCGCCCTGCGCGCCACCGGCAAGACGGTCATCCTCTCCACCGGCATGTCGACGCCGAGGCAGATCCGGCACGCCGTCGAGGTGCTCGGCAGCGACAACATCCTGCTCTGCCATGCCACGTCGACGTACCCGGCCAAGGCCGAGGAGCTCAACCTCCGCGTCATCAACACCCTGCAGGCCGAGTACCCGAACGTCCCGATCGGCTACTCCGGCCACGAGACCGGCCTGCAGACCACCCTCGCCGCCGTCGCCCTCGGCGCCTCGTTCGTCGAGCGCCACATCACCCTCGACCGCGCCATGTGGGGCTCCGACCAGGCCGCCTCCGTCGAGCCGGGCGGTCTGCAGCGCCTCGTCCGCGACATCCGCACCATCGAGAACGCCCTCGGTGACGGCGTCAAGAAGGTGTACGACTCCGAGCTCGCCCCGATGAAGAAGCTCCGCCGCGTCGCGGGCGTCGTCGCCGAGGCCGGGGCCGAGCAGACCGAGCCGGTCGCGGTCTGACGACCATGGATCTCGCCTTCGTCGAGAGCCCGGTCCAGCTGCTGAACGTCCTGGAGTGGGCCCACACCCCCGCGCTGTCCGGTGTCCCGGCGCAGCCGGGACCGGCGTCCACCCGCACCCGGCCGGGGCGCCCCGCCGACCTGACGGTCGTCGTCCTGTCGCCCACCGACCCCATGTCGCGGGGCCAGCTTCGCCGGATGGCCGAGCTG
>NZ_JBSGZO010000105.1:0-21872 GCF_053611045.1 Streptomyces sp. NPDC054841
TCCGTGGACTCGACAGGACCGCCCGGACAGGCCCGGGCTCCGTCACTGGGCGAGCACGCCGCCGAGGCGGCTGCGCCAGGCCTGGTCGGTCTTCGCTGCACCGGCTCCCGTGGCGAAGTCGTTGACGCCGGCGCCGGCCGGGCGCCGAGTGGCTGCACCGGAGAGCCGGGCCATCGACTCAGCCGGGCGCTTTCACGATGCTGAACGCGGGCTTGAATCTCGCAAGGAAGGCATTCACTTTGTCCGTGTGAATCTGCGCGTCTTCCGGGTCCCAGTAGCGGATGACATCGGGGTGGTCCGGCGCCTTCCCGATGGCCAGGGCGACCACGAAGTGGTCGGTGATGGCGACAGCGGCCGGAAAGACACGAAGTCCCACTCCGGCAGAATCGACAGCTACTACGGGGGCGTGGCCGAACCGAAGGACCACCAGGGGCCCTGACCGGGTTCCAGCACGAGCAGGACGCCGAGAAACACGCCCTCAACACCTTCGCCAATCGCCTGTATCAGCATCTCAACTGCACCTCGAACGCGGGCTACCACACCAAGATCCGCACCATCCGACGCGGGCGGATCGAGCTCTTCTCGACCATGGGGCCCTGCCACTCCTGCCGGCACGTGATCAGGAACTTCCGCGCCGACTTCCCCGCGGTCACCCCGGAGGTGCGTTACCGCAACAGCACCCGTCAGGGCGGGGCCACCGCGCAGACCCTCAAGGCCGGCGAGGGCTTGTACGGTATGTACGGCTATGACGACGCCACCCAGCCGGGGGGCCGGAACGCGCCCTGGCGCAAGATCTTCCCCGGCGCGTACCGGACGTGGATGGTGGCCGAGTACAAGATCCGGTTCAAGGCGTCGTCCGGCCAGGAGCAGGGACCGCTGGCCGAGGGGGACCAGTGGGCCGTCGCGGGAACGCCGCACACTCCCTTCACCTACTCGTCGCCGAGCACGACGAGGTGGCCCAGGTGCTGGACGGTATCGCGAAGGAACTGCGAAAGATGATCGGCGGCAAGTCCGCCAACCGGGAACGCAAGGCCTTCCACGAGTACGTGCGCCTCAATGTGGTGTCCGGGACGGTGGCCCTGAGCGCCGAGCAGGGATAGGCGGTCCAGTCGATGCCGTGGCTGATCTGCGCGACCGGTCCGAGCAGTCGGCGGGCGCGGCCCGGCGCGTGGACTGGCGCGTGCGAGGGGCCCGATGTCGATGGACGCAGTGGCGATGGGTGGGGCAGCGGGCGCCGTTCGGGCGATGACGCGGCGGACATCGGGCAGCGCCTGACCACCCGTACTCCATGAGGGGCCGTGTGACCTGGGCGAACACTCGATGCGAAACGGGCACGAACGGGCGTAGCCGATGCCGCGAAGAGCCTGGTCCGATGCGTGTGCTGCTTGTAGAAACGACGCATGGGCCCGAACGGGCGCAGAGCCGCAGCATCAGTGAACAGCAAGGAAGTGTGCCGTGGACACCGAGGAGCGTCGCCGGGGCATTCTCGAGGCGGCCCGCAAGGACGGGTCGGTCGAGGTCAACGGCCTGGCCGGAAGGTTCCGGGTCGCCAAGGAGACCATCCGGCGTGATCTGCACGCGCTCGAGGAGCACGGACTGGTGCGGCGTACGCACGGCGGTGCGTACCCGGTGGAGAGCGCCGGGTTCGAAACCACGCTGGCGTTCCGCACGACGCGGCACGTGCCGCAGAAGTCGCGGATCGCGGTGGCCGCTGCCGAGCTGCTGGGCGATGCCGAGACGGTCTTCGTCGACGAGGGCTTCACGCCGCAGCTGATCGCCGAAGCGCTGCCCCGTGACCGGCCGCTGACGGTGGTGACCGCGTCGCTGGCGGTGGCGTCGGGTCTGGCGGGCGCGGAGCATGTGTCGGTCCTGCTGCTCGGCGGACGGGTACGCGGCGGCACGCTGGCGACCGTCGATCACTGGGCCGTGCGGATGCTCGCGGGCTTCGTCATCGATCTGGCCTTCGTGGGCGCGAACGGCATCTCCCGGGAGTACGGGCTGACGACGCCCGACCCGGCCGTCGGTGAGGTGAAGGCGCAGGCCATGCGCAGCGCCCGGCGGCATGTGTTCGCCGGGGTCCACACGAAGTTCGGGGCGGTCAGCTTCAGCAGGTTCGCCGATGTGGGCGACTTCGAGGCGATCGTCACCGACAACGGGCTGCCCTCGGCGGAGGCGCGGCGCTACTCGCTCCTCGGTCCACAGGTCATCCGCGTCTGACCCGCCCGTTCAAGGAAGTCCCCGCCGGAAGTGCCCGACGTGAGCAGATCCGGCATGCCCGAAAACAAGGAGAGAATCATGGCTCTGAGGCAACGACCATCCGCCGTACGCATCCGGCTCGGCGCGGTGACGGCCGCCGCCGCGCTCCTCGCGGGGTGCGCGGGGGCAGGCGGAAGCAGCGACACCGCCGACGACGACACTCTCAACGTCCTGATGGTGAACAATCCGCCGATGGTTCAGCTGCAGAAGCTCACCGCGGACCACTTCACCAAGAGCACCGGCATCAAGGTGAACTTCACGGTGCTCCCGGAGAACGACGTCCGCGACAAGATCAGCCAGGACTTCTCCAACCAGGCCGGGCAGTACGACATCGCCACCATAAGCAACTACGAGGTGCCGTTCTACGCGAAGAACGGCTGGCTGCATCCCCTGGACTCGTACGCCGCGAAGGACAAGGCCTTCGACCAGGGCGACATCCTCAAGCCGCTGGCCGAATCGCTCACGGCCGCGGACGGCAAGCTCTACGCGGAGCCGTTCTACGGCGAGTCGTCGTTCCTCATGTACCGCAAGGACGTGTTCGCCGCGAAGGGGCTGAAGATGCCCGCGAAGCCGACCTGGCAGCAGGTCGCGGATCTCGCGGCGAAGGCCGACGGGGCCGAGAGCGGGATGAAGGGCATCTGCCTGCGCGGGCTGCCGGGCTGGGGCGAGGTCATGGCGCCGCTGACGACGGTCGTCAACACCATGGGCGGCACCTGGTTCACCAAGGACTGGAAGGCCCAGCTGACCTCTCCCGAGTTCACGAAGGCCACCGAGTTCTACGTCAAGCTCGTGCGCGAGCACGGCGAGGCGGGTGCCGCGCAGGCCGGATACGCCGAGTGCCTCAACAACATGACGCAGGGCAAGACGGCGATGTGGTACGACGCCACGGCCGGTGCCGGGTCGCTGGAGGCCAAGGACTCCCCCGTCAAGGGGAAGATCGGGTACGTACCGGCGCCGGTGGACAGGACCGAGAGCTCCGGCTGGCTGTACACCTGGGCCTGGGGCATGCAGAAGGCGTCCAAGAAGACCGACAACGCCTGGAAGTTCATCTCCTGGGCGTCGGGCAAGGAGTACGAGCAGCTGGTCGGCGATCAGGTGGGGTGGGCCGATGTGCCGGCCGGGAAGCGCAGCTCGACCTACGCCAATCCGGAGTACCGCGAGCAGGCTCGGGCGTTCGCCGAGGTCACCCGGGAGGCGATCGGCGCGGCCGATCCCGTGAACCCGGGAGTGCAGCCGCGCCCGGCGGCAGGCATCCAGTTCGTCGGCATTCCGGAGTTCACCGATCTCGGGACCAAGGTGTCGCAGGAGATCAGCGCGGCGATCGCGGGCCGCAAGTCGGTCGCGGAGGCGCTGGCGGCCTCGCAGAAGCTGGCCGAGAAGGTCGCCGAGGAGTACCGGTGAGTACGTCCGTCGGGACAGCGGCTCCCCTGTCGTCGTCCACACGCTCGGTGGTCCCTGTACGCCCGCGACGTGGCCCGCGCGCCTGGGCCACCCGCGCGCCGCTGCTGCCCGCGCTCGTCTTCCTCATCGCCGTCACGCAGCTGCCCTTCGTGGCGACGCTCGTGATCTCGCTGTTCGACTGGAACTCGCTCGATCCGGATGCCCGGCGCTTCACCGCGCTGTCCAACTACGCGTCCGTGGTCACCGATCCCGCGCTGCGGGACTCCGTAGTGACGACGGTGCTGCTCACCGCGACCGTCGTGCTGGTGAGTGTGCTGCTCGGTCTGGCCCTGGCGCTGCTGCTGGACCGTACGTTCGCCGGCCGGGGATTCGTCCGTACGCTGCTGATCACGCCGTTCCTGCTGGTGCCGGTCTCCGCCGCCCTGCTGTGGAAGCACGTGCTGTACAACCCGGAGTACGGGCTGCTGAACGGGGCTTGGACCTGGATCGCGGGGCTCTTCGGCGTGACGGACCCCGCGCAGCCGGACTGGATCTCGGGCATGCCGCTCGTCGCGGTCGAGGCGGCGCTGGTGTGGCAGTGGACGCCGTTCATGATGCTCATCCTGCTCGCCGGGCTGCAGAGCCGGCCCGGCGAGATGATCGAGGCCGCCCGGCTGGACGGCGCGAGCAGCTGGCAGATCTTCCGCTATCTGACGCTGCCCCATCTGCGGCGCTATCTCGAACTCGGCGTGCTGCTCGGCTCGATCTACATCGTGCAGAACTTCGATGCGGTGTTCACGATCACCTCCGGGGGGCTCGGCACCGCCAACCTCCCGTACACCATCTACCAGACCTTCTACCAGGCTCATGAGTACGGGCTCGCGTCCGCGGCGGGCGTGGTCGTCGTGATCGGCACGATGGTGCTCGCGACGTTCGCGCTGCGTGTGGTCTCGTCCCTGTTCCGTGAGGAGGCGAACCGCGCATGACGACCGCTGCTTCTTCGATCGTCCGGCGTGCGCGGCGGCGGTCCGCCGCACTGGGGCTGCTGGCCTGGGTCGTCGGCCTCGGATTCTGTCTGCCGGCCGCGTGGATGCTGCTCACCTCCTTCCATTCGGAGCAGGACGCGGCGACGAACCCGCCGTCCGTCGCCGCTCCGCTCACCCTCGACGGCTACCGGGCGTTCTTCGACGGTGGCGGGGCCGGGCCGTGGCCACCGCTGATCAACTCCGCGACGGCGGCGGTGTTCTCCACGGTGCTGGTCCTGGTCCTGGCGCTGCCCGCGGCGTACGCGCTGTCGATCCGGCGGGTGCCCAAGTGGACGGATGTGATGTTCTTCTTCCTGTCCACGAAGATGCTGCCGGTGGTCGCCGGTCTGCTGCCGGTCTATCTGTTCGCGAAGAACGCGGGACTGCTGGACAACATCTGGCTGCTGATCCTGCTGTACACCTCGATGAATCTGCCGATCGCGGTGTGGATGATGCAGTCGTTCCTCGCCGACGTACCGGTGTCGATCATCGAGGCGGCGCAGGTGGACGGGGCGCGGCTGCCGACGGTGCTGGTGCGGGTGGTCGCGCCGGTCGCCGGGCCCGGGATCGCCGCAACGGCCCTGATCTGCTTCATCTTCAGCTGGAACGAGTTGCTGTTCGCCCGGGTGCTGACGGGGGTCGTCGCCCAGACCGCGCCCGTCTTCCTCACCGGATTCGTCACCAGCCAGGGGCTGTTCCTGGCCCAGCTGTGCGCCGCGTCCGTCGTTGTGTCCTTGCCGGTGCTGGCCGCCGGTTACGCCGCCCAGGACAAGCTCGTCCAGGGCCTTTCCCTTGGAGCTGTCAAATGAGGGCCGCGATCGTCGAAGCCCCCGGCAAGGTGTCCGTCACGACCGTCCCCGACCCGTCGCCCGGCCCCCGCGACGTCGTCGTCAAGGTGGCGTCGTGCGGGCTGTGCGGGACCGATCTGCACATCCTGCAGGGCGAGTTCGCGCCGACGCTCCCGATCGTGCCGGGCCACGAGTTCGCGGGAGAGGTCGTCGCCGTCGGTTCTGAGGTCACCGAGCTCGCGGCGGGCGACCGGGTCGCCGTCGATCCTTCCCTGCACTGCCATGAGTGCCGCTACTGCCGTGCCGGGCGTGGCAACCTGTGCGACCGCTGGGCGGCGATCGGGGTCACGGTGCCGGGCGGTGCGGCCGAGTTCGCGGTGGCGCCGGTGGCGAACTGTGTACGGCTGCCGGACCACATCGACGTCCGGGACGCGGCGCTGATCGAGCCGCTGTCCTGTGCGGTGCGCGGCTACGACGTGCTCAGCGGCACGCTCGGCGCGAGTGTGCTGATCTACGGCTCCGGGACGATGGGTCTGATGATGCTGGAGCTCGCCAAGCGCACCGGAGCGGCCTACGTCGACGTTCTGGACATCAATCCGGAGCGGCTCGCGACGGCGCAGCTCCTCGGCTGCTCGGCGACCGCGGCCACGGCGCAGGAGCTGGACCGCGCTCCGGGCGGCTGGGATGTGGTCATCGACGCGACCGGCAACGCCGCGGCCATCCAGGACGGGCTCGGTCGGGTCGCCAAGGGCGGGACGTTCCTGCAGTTCGGTGTCAGCGACTACGCGACGACGGCGGTGATCGAGCCGTACCGCATCTACAACCAGGAGATCACCATCACCGGTTCGATGGCGGTGCTGCACAGTTACGAGCGGGCCGCGGCGCTGTTCGCCACCGGGGTGCTCGACCCTGGGGTGTTCATCAGCGACCGGCTGCCGCTGGAGCAGTATCCGCAGGCGATCGACCAGTTCCGGGCGGGGCAGGGCCGCAAGATCGTGGTGGAGCCGTGAGCGGCGGGCCCGGATCCGATGCGGTCCTCGTGCTGGGCGAGGCCCTGATCGATCTCGTACCGGTGGCTCAGGACCCGGAGTTGAGGCGCGCGCAGCCGGGCGGCGCGCCGGCGAACGTCGCCGTGGGTCTGGCCCGGCTGGGCACGCCGGCCTCGTTCGCGGGCGGTTTCGGCGGGGACGCGTTCGGGCGCACCGTCGAGGAATGGCTGCGCTCCGCGGGCGTCGGCACGGAGCTGTGCGCCCGCTCGTCGTTGCCGACGGCGCTGGCGGTCGCCGATCCGGGGCCACAGGGGAACGGCTACCACTTCCATCTGCGGGACACGGCCACGTTCCGGCTGCCGGAGGTGACAGCGCGGGAGGTGTCCGGCTTCGGCGCCGTCTACGCGGGCGGTCTGGCCGCCGTCGTCGAACCCGCGGCAGGGACGGTCGCGGTGGCGGCGCGCGAGGCCGCGGAGCACGGGCTGCTGGTCGTGGATCCCAATGTGCGCGGAGAACGCGGAGAAGCGGACGGCGGCCGGGAGCTGCTGCGGGAGCTGTGCACACTGGCGCAGGTGGTGAAGGCGAGCGACGAGGACCTGGCGTTGCTCTGGCCGGGGACGGATCCGGAGGTGTCGGCGAGCAGACTGGCCGGGGAGGGCCGGCTCGTCGTCATGACCCGCGGCGCCCGGGGCGGTACGGCCTTCACTCCCTCCGCGGCGCCGGTGTCGGTGCCTGCCGTGCCGGTCGCCGTGGTCAACACGATCGGCGCCGGGGACGCGTTCATGGCCGGGGTCCTCGCCTGGCTGGCCGCTGCGGGGCTCCTGCGACGCGGGGTGCCGGCCGGTATCGGCGCGGAGCCGGCCGGCGCCATGCTGGCGTATGCCGCCGGGGTCGCCGCGGCGGTGTGCGCGCGGAGCGGCGGGTGCGTGCCCCCCGTGCACGCGCCCGCCGCCCCTTCTTCCGCCCCCGCTCCCGCCGGCAACGGCTGAGGTCCTGGCCCTGCCGGCGGCGGGGTGGCCGGGCGATCACGCCACGGCCGCCACGGATCAGTACGGCTCTGCGGACCGTGGCGTTCAGCGACGGGCGAAGGCGTTTGCGGAGATGTTCGTGAAGGCGTTCGCAAAGGCGTCCCTGGGACGGCACCCGGGCGCGCCGCAGCCTTAGAGTCTGGTCGTGCACATGTCGTGCGTGTGCGATGACGCCGCTGGGCGGCCCGGCGGTTCACTCTTCGGGGAGGCATCGGGATGACCGCAGATGCGACTGCAGATGCGACTGCTTCCGGGCGGGACACCGTCGTAGCCGGACCGCGGCGGCTGCCGGGGCTCGGCAATCTGCCCGCGTTCGCACGCGACCCGCTCAGCTTCTTCGAACGGCTGCGGGACCGCGGGGACTTCGTGGAGTGGCGGCTCGGGCCGCAGCGCGCTCTGTTCGTGTCGCGTCCCGAGCACATCGGGGAGCTGCTGACCGGCGTCGAGACCGTCTTCCGCCACCCCGAGCTGGGCTGGGCGTTCAAGCTGATGCTCGGGGACGGTGTGGTGACGTCCGAAGGACCGGCCTGGCGGCGCAAGCGTGCGCTGGTCCAGCCCGCGGTGCGGCCCCGCCAGGTTCGGTCCTACGCAGGGACGATGGCCAAGTGCGCTGCCGATCTGCTGGACGCGTGGCAGCCCGGGCAGCACATCGACGTGCGGCGGGAGATGCTGGCGCTCACTCAGCGGATCGCCGTGCGAACGCTGTTCGGCGCCGACACGGCCGGACGGGAGGACGTGATCGGCTCGGCCATGGATGTGGCCCAGCGAGCGATCGGCGACGAGTTCCGGGGCATCACGCTGTTTCTGCCGCCGTGGGTGGCGACGCCCGGCCGCCGCAGGCTGCGCAGCGCCGTCGCGGTGATCGACGCCGAGGTGGCCCGGGTGACCGGGGAGCGACGGCGCAGCGGTACGGAGCGGGACGATCTGCTGAGCCGGCTGCTGGCGGCGCGGGACGAGGAGGGGCTGCCGCTGTCCGACAAGGAGGTCCGCGACGAGGCGGTCACGCTGTACATCGGCGGGCACGAGACGACGGGCACTACGCTGACCTGGGCCTGGTATCTGCTGTCCCGGAATCCCCGGGCCCGTGCGCGGCTCGGCGAGGAGCTGGACCGGGTCCTCGCGGGCCGTACGCCGGACTTCGACGATCTGCGGCAGCTCCCGTTCACCGAGCAGGTGGTGAAGGAGACCCTGCGGCTGTTCCCTCCGGTGTGGCTGATGACGGGGATAGCGAAGGAGGGGTCGACGCTGGGCGGGCTGCCGGTGCCCGAAGGGACGGTGGTGTGGTCGAGCCAGTGGAGCGCGCACCGGGACGCACGCTGGTTCCCCGAGCCCGAGGCGTTCCGGCCGGAGCGGTGGGACGCCGGGGCCGAGCCGGGCGTGCCCGACCATGCCTGGTTCCCGTTCGGCGGTGGCGCCCGGGCCTGTCTGGGGGCGCGGTTCGCCATGGTCGAGGCAGTGCTGGTGCTGGCGACCCTGGCGCAGCGCTTCCACGTCGACACGGGCCCGGGCGAGGTGCCGCCGAGGACGGGACTGACGCTGCAGCCCGGCGCTCCGGTGCGCGCCGTGCTGCGGCCCGCCGGGGCCCCTGGAGTTACCGTGGCCCCATGACCGAACGCGAAGCGGGACACGCTGCGGGGCACGATCCGGACGCGGTGGACATCAGCCCCACCGACTGGGTGGCCCGACAAGTCGCGCTGTACGAGGAGTCGGGCGGCACGAAGGGGACGACCATACAGGGTGCTCCCTGCCTCCTGCTCGACTACCGCGGGCGGCGCTCCGGCACCTGGCGCCGCACCGTCCTCATCTACGGCCGCGACGGCGACGACTATCTGATCGTGGCCTCCAACGGAGGCGCGGACCGGCACCCGCTGTGGTACCTGAATCTGCGGGACGAGCCGGACGTGTGGCTCCGCGTCGGCACACAGCGGTTCCCGGCGCGTGCCGAGACCCTGAAGCCGGACGAGAAGGCCCGGGTCTGGCCGCACCTGGTTGACGTGTTCGGTCCGTACGCCGGGTATCAACAGCGCACGGAGCGCGACATCCCGGTGGTACGGCTGACGCGGGTCGATGACCATTCATGATGCCGAGCCGGCCTGCCAGGAGGGCCTTTGGCATATGTCAGAAGCACCACCGTATCGAGTGTTGCCAAATGCCTTACGTGTCCTCGCCGCCTGTGCAACAGTCGTAACCGGTCCTTTTCTCAGACCTGGCCGTGCCGCGCCTGTATCGGAGTACGACATGCCGTCCCATCTGTTCGCGGACCGTCCCGCCCCGCAACCGCCTCGGCGCGGCACGGTGGACGAGCTGATTTCACAGACCCGCCGCCTGCGCGGCGATGTGGACGCGGTCCGGCGCGACGCGGCGGTGGACGAGGACGATCCGCAGGGCCGCTGGCAGCGCGCGCTGTGTGATCTGGCGGTGCATCATCTCGACGACCTCGGCTCACACTTGGGGCAGCTCAAGGAGGGCCTGCCCAATCTGCCGGAGCTGCTCGACGCTCTGGACGAGGAGGAGGGGCCCGGGCCTTACGAGGGCGTGGCTCCGCGCACCGGTTCGCTGCTCAGCCGGGTCGGCAGTGCCGAGTGGAATCTGCTGACGGACGAGGTCAGTTGGTCGGAGGAGCTGTACCAGATCTTCGGGAGGCCCACCGAGAGCGGCCCCATGTCACTGGACGAGCTGCCTTCCATGGTGTTCGCCGAGGACCAGGGCCTGCTCACGGCGTTGGTGACGGACTGCCTCATCGACGGGAAGCCGATCGACGACGAGTTCCGTATCGTCCGGGCCGACGGCCGCGTCCGTACGCTCCACATGATGGGTGAGCCGGTGCTCGACGCCGACGGCTGCACCGCGTCGATGTGGGCGGTCTTACGGGATGTCAGCGAGCTGCGCCGGACACAGCGTGCCGTGCGTGAGTCACGGGACACGCTCGCCCGTCGGCAGCACATCGACCGGACCGAGCGCCGGATCGCGATGGAAATGCAGGAGGCGGTCCTGCCGCCCTGGCGTGGTTCGCTCACCCTCCCCGAGGACGGACCCAAGGCGCTGGACCTGGCGGGCCACTATCTGCCGCCCGCAACCAGCGCACTGATCGGCGGCAACTGGTTCGATGCGCTCGAACTGCCGGGCGATCGAACTCTGTTGAGCGTCGGTGACCTCACCGGCCATGGCGTGACCGCCACTTCGACGATGACGATGCTCTTGGGCGCCCTGCGTGGCATGGCCGTGGCCGGCATCCACCCCGGCCCGCTGATGGGTCACCTCAATCAGCTGCTGGACTCCGCGGCGCAGCCGGCACTCGGCAGCGCGGTGTGCTGCCACTACGACACAAGGACCCGGCTGCTGTCCTGGGCACAGGCGGGACACCCGGCCCCGCTGCTGTTCCGCGGCGGGACGGGGCGTGCGCTGACTCAGCCGGACGGGGTGCTCCTCGGGGCTACGACCGGAGCGGCGTACGAGCAGGCCGAAGTGGAGTTGTACCCGGGGGATGTGCTGGTGTTGCACACGGACGGGCTGACGAGGGGCGCCGACGCCCGCGACAGGTCCGACGTGGACCGTCTGCTCGCTCTCGCCCCCCGCTTCGCCGTCTGCCGCAACGCACAGGAGTGCGTGCGGTTGATCGTCGAGGAGTTCGGCGAGAGCGAGCGTCAGGACGACGCCTGCGTGATGGTCGCCTGCATCAGCGGGTAGCGAGTAGGGATCGCGGACCGGGAACGACGAACCGAAGGCGGGTCGAAAGCGGTCCTCAAGCGGACAGAAGTCGTCAGGGGTCCGGACGCGAGTTGTCTGCGTGGTCGGGCGCCCCGGCCCCCAGGAGATCTACGTTCGGAACTGGGGAGTCAGATCTGCGGGTCAGATCTCCGCGCTTCTCTGGCGCTTCGACGGGCTTTGGGGCAGGGCGAGTTGGATCTCCTCCCGGAGGTCCTGGATCCTCGCGTACCCCGCGTACTGTCCAGTGAGCCGGTACATCTCGCGCAGCCGGTCCCAGGTGCGGTGTGACGAGGTCTCCCCCATCGACACCAGCGCCAACCGAGCGTATCGGTCCGCCTGTTCCGGGTCGTCGGCGATGAAGCAGGCCGAGGCCAGGGAGATGTAGTCGAAGATCTTGGATCGCTGTCGGCCGCCCTCCCGCAGCTCCAGCGCCTGCTTGGCGTGGCGCTGTGCGGTGCTCGCGGCGGCGGGCTCGTGCTCGGCGAGGGTGCGGTAGGCGAGGGCCTGCATTCCGTGCATGTCCGCCTCGTCGAACATCTGCATCCAGCTGGGCGGCGGCACATCTCCCTTGTCGGAGACGAACAGTTCCTCGGCCTCACCGAGGGTACGGCGCATGGCCTGGCCCTTGCCCATCGAGGCCTGTGCCCAGGCTTCGATGGTGCGCAGCATCGCGTGCGTTCGCGGCAGGGTCTCCTCGCCGGAGCCGGACTTGGCGAGCTTCATCAGGTCGAGGGCGTCGTCCGGACGGCCGAGGTGCACCATCTGGCGGGCCGCCCTGGAGAGTGCTTCGCCGGCGCGGGGGCGGTCGCCGCCCTCGCGGGCCGCGTGGGCGGCGATGACGAAGTACTTCTGTGCGGTGGGTTCGAGGCCGACGTCGTGGGACATCCAGCCGGCGAGGACGGCGAGGTTGGCGGCGACGCCCCACAGGCGCCGCTGGAGATGGTCGGGGTGGCGGTAGGCGAGCATGCCGCCCACTTCGTTGAGCTGGCCCACGACGGCCTTGCGCTGGAGTCCGCCGCCGCGGGCCGCGTCCCAGGCGCGGAACACTTCGACGGAGCGCTCCAGTGCCTCGATCTCCTGCGACCCGATGGGGGCGGCCTCATAGCGGTCGAACCCAGCGGGGTCGGCGTGCAGGGGATCGTCGATGCGGGAAGCCCACGAAGGGGAGGTGGTGTTGGCGAGTGCGGGGTCGGTGTGCAGCCAGTCGTGCATGGCGCTGCTGAGTGCGGAGCCTGCGGCGAGCGCGGCGCCCGCGCCCACCAGGCCGCGTCGGTTGAGCATGAGGTCCATTCCCGTGAATTCGGTGAGGACCGCCGCCGTACGTTCGGGCGCCCATGGCAGGCCGTCAGGGTTCTTCATGCTGCTGACGTCTCGCCGTTTCCCCGTGCGCCCGTGCCGTACGAACCCGAGGTCCTCGATGGTCACGACACGGCCGAGTCGCTCGGTGAACAGAGCTGCCAGCACTCTGGGCACCGGATCGCGCGGGGTCTCCCCCATGTCGATCCAACGCCGCACGCGCGAGGTGTCGGTCGCCAGCTGGGGGTGGCCCATGGCCGCCGCCTGCCGGTTCACGAGCCGCGCGAGCTCGCCTTTGGACCAGCCGGCGAGGCCGAACAGGTCTGCAAGGCGGGTGTTGGGTTCTCCGGTCACGTCAAGCCCCCAGGTTCTCGGCTGAGTTGACAGTAACCGCCTGTCAGATGCGTGGCGACTATTCGCCAGGGTTCGCCAGGGTGCGCCAGATGGTGTGCCACCCGTGACCGGGTGTCAGTTAGGAACGCGCCACCCCGCCCCGGCGGCCCCACCGCATTCCCCAGGGTGCCGAAGGCTTCCGGGGCAGGGGCGCGCACGCGACTTGTCGGCACACGAAGGGATCTGTCTCGCCCATGTACACAGCATCGTCCTCCGTGTCCGCCCCGCCCCGACCGCAGCGTTCCGTGCAGGCCGGCAGCGGGCCGTTTCTCGATCCCGCCACCGTCGGCCGTACCCGGCGGTGGCCGGGGACGGTCAGCCAACCGCTCAGCGGGAGAATCGACTTGTCCGGCCCTCAGGGTGCGCAGCTGCGTATGGCGATCGCGTCGGTGCACCGCATCTGCCCGGAGTTCAATCCGGTCCAGGTGCTGCGCAGAAGCGGCCGGTCGGTCCTGCTCGTCGGCACCACAGGGCGTACGACCGCGGTTGCCAAGTGCTTACTGGACCAGTCGCCGGTGTGGGCCGAGCACCTTCGGCACGAAATAGGGGCATATCGTGCGTTCGTCCGGCACCGCCCGCCGGTGCGGGTGCCGCGACTCATCGCCGCGGATCCGGACAACTGCACGCTGGTGATCGAGCGGATGCCCGGCCGTCCGGCCGCCCTCGCCCGGCATCCGTCGGAGGCTCCGCCGCGCGCGGACGTCCGGGCGGCGCTCGGAGCGATCACACGGCTGAACACATGGCGGCCGCCGGCCGGGATGTTCGACGCGCCGCTGGACTACGCGTCGCGGATCGCCCGCTATCACGAGCTCGGGCTGTTCACCGACCGTGATCTGGGCGATCTGCAGAAGCTGCTGCACGGTCTGGCACATGCCGGCGGTCGGCAGGGCGTGGGCCAGTTCTGTCACGGCGACGCGCTGCTCTCGAACATCCTGCTGGCTCCGACGGGTCCGGTGCTGGTCGACTGGGAGCACGCGGGCTGGTACCTGCCGGGGTACGACCTCGCGACGCTCTGGGCGGTCCTGGGCGACGCCCCGGTGGCGCGGCGGCAGATCAGCCAGCTGGCCCAGCAGTCGGGCCCCGCGGCGCGGGACGCGTTCCTGGTGAACCTGATGATGGTGCTGACCCGGGAGATCCGGACGTACGAGACGGCGGTGCAGCGGACGATGCGGGAGGCGGCTCCGGCCGGGACCGTACAGCCGCAGCACGGCGGCATCTCGTCCGGGGAGGAGCAGCGGCTGCTGTTGCGGCGGCTGCACGACGACTGCGCGCTGGCACGGCGGGCCGTGCGCGCTGCGGTCGGCACTCGCTGACCGTCCGATACGGGGGAAGAGCGCTGCGCGCCCAGTGCCGACACACTGGACGCGCAGCGCTCTGTTGGTTGTGCCTCCAGGGCCCACCGGCACCCGCGAGCACCGCTCGCCCTCACCTCACCCCAGGCGGCCCGTACGGCCTCGGCGCGTCGCTCTCCCCCGCTCCCTCCCCTGCCCCGGCCGACCGGCAGCCGGCTCAGGGCCTGTCCTGCGGGCCGACGCCCCGGGACCACGGGATTCAACTCCTGCCGCTCATACGGACATTGGTCCATTCCGGTGAAGCGTTGCAGGCCACCGCGCCACCAGCGCTGATCCATTGACGGGACCATCGGACAGCCGCTACCCCTGTAGGCGAGTTCAGCCCCGCGTGTCCCCCCGCACATCACCCGCCCCTGGAGGCTGCCGTGCCGGAATCCGCTCGTCCACGACCGAGAAGCATCCGCGGACGCGTACTCAGGGCCGGTGGCGCCGTGGCGTCCGCGGCCCTGCTGCTGCCGCTGGTCTCGGCCGCTCCGTCCGCCACCGCGGAACGCCCGGCGTCCGACGCGCTGCAGCGGGAGTTCGCCGCCGCGGCCGCCGAGTACCGGGTGCCGCAGAGTGTTCTGCTCGGTGTCTCCTACCTCCAGTCCCGCTGGGACGGGCACGGCGGCGCGGCGAGTGTCACCGGCGGGTACGGCCCGATGCATCTGACCGACGCGAGGACGGCGCTGGCCGAGGCGCCGCACCATTCGCACGGCGCGGAGGACTCGCGCGGGGACGGCTCGCGGGCACCGATGACCGTCCGTGACAGGGCGGCGCAGATCCTGTCCGGCCTGCCGGACCGGCTGCGGACGCTGGAGCGGGCTGCGGAACTCACCGGCATCTCGGGTGAGCAGCTGCGCACCAGCCCCGCCGCGAACATCCGGGGCGGCGCGGCCCTGCTCGCCGCCGCGCAGAAGCAGCTCGGCCAGGAGCTCAGCGCCGATCCGGCGGACTGGTACGGGGCGGTGGCACGGTTCTCCGGAGCCGACGACACGGCGACCGCGACGACGTACGCCGACGATGTGTACGACATCATCCGCTCCGGTCAGCGGCGTACCACCGACAGCGGTCAGCTGATCGCGCTGCCTGCCGACGCCGGCCTGTGGCCGGACACGGCGACCACCGCGCGGCTCGGCCTGCGCACCGTCGACGCGGAGCGGACGGAGTGCCCGCGGACGGTGGCGTGCGAGTGGATCCCGGCGCCGTACAAGGAGTTCGGCGACGGCGACTACGGCAATCACGACAAGGCCGACCGACCCGTGTCCCAGTCGATCCGATACATCGTCATCCATGACACCGAAGCCACCTGGGACACCACCCTCCAGCTCGTCCAGGACCCGGAGTACGTGTCCTGGCAGTACTCGCTGCGCTCGTCCGACGGCCACATCGCACAGCATCTGCGGCTGAAGGACGTCGGCTGGCACGCCGGGAACTGGTACATCAACGCCAAGTCGATCGGCCTGGAGCACGAGGGCTTCCTCATCAGCCCCGACGCCTGGTACACCGAGGCGATGTACCGCGCCTCCGCGCGCCTCGTGCGGTATCTCGCGAAGCGGTACGACATCCCGCTGGACCGGCAGCACATCATCGGCCATGACAATGTGCCGGGCACGGTGCCCTCGACGATCCCCGGGATGCACACGGACCCGGGTCCGTACTGGGACTGGGCGCACTACTTCGCACTGCTCGGACGCCCGTTCGTGCCGTCCGGGGGCCCGTACTCCGCCGCGGTGACGATCCGTCCGGACTATGCGCAGCACCAGCCGTTCTACACGAGCTGCTTGAAGCCGGGAGATTCCTGTGCCCCGCACGGTTCGGGCGCGGTACGGCTGCACACCGCTCCGGACGAGTCCGCCCCGCTGGTCAAGGACGTCGGTCAGCGCCCGGGCGGCGGGGACTCCACGAACGGCGTCAACGACACGGGCGCCAGGGCTTCGACGGGCCAGCGGTACGCGGTCGCGGAGCGGAGTGGCGACTGGACGGCGATCTGGTATCTCGGCCAGAAGGCATGGTTCCTGAACCCGCGTACGCAGCCGACCGCGGTGGCCGCGCGGGCCGCGGTCCTCACGCCCCGGGAGGGTCTGGCGGAGGTACCGGTGTACGGACGGGCCTACCCGGAGGCGTCCGCGTACCCGGCGGGTGTGCCCGTGCAGGCCGTGACGCCGCTGCCGTACAAGCTGCTCGCGGGCCAGAAGTACGTGGTCGGCGACCGGACTCCGGGCGAGTACTACTTCGCGACGGCGTTCGACACGACAGGGCACAGGGTGGTGCGGGGCAAGGAGATGTACTACGAGATCCAGTTCGGGCACCGGATCGCGTTCGTCAAGGCGTCGGACGTACGCGTGGTGATGCCCTTGGGAGTGGCGGTTCATCCGGACTGGTGAGCACCGCCGCCGCGTGGGCCGGAAGGGCGACGGGTAGGGCTGGCCCGTACGCGACCGGTCCGCGCGGCTCGCGCGCGGACGCTCACCGAAAGGCCGGGCACGCATGGCACAGCCCTTCGAACTGCCGGATTTCTACGTACCGTATCCGGCACGTCTCAACCTCATGTCGATGCGGCGCGGCAGCACACCAGGGAGTGGGCGCGTCGTATGGGCATGCTGGAGGGTTCGGGGATCTGGGAGTTGAAGGATCTCGAAGCGCACGACTACGCCCTGCTGTGCGCGTACACGCACCCGGACTGTTCGGCCGAGGCGCTGTCACTGGTGACGGACTGGTACGTGTGGGTGTTCTTCTTCGACGACCACTTCCTCGAAGTGTTCAAGCGCAGCGGGGACATGCGGGGCGGCAAGGCGTATCTGGGCCGACTGCCGGCGTTCATGCCGCTGGATCCGGCGCAGGGCACTCCGGAGCCGACGAACCAGGTCGAGGCGGGTCTGGCCGATCTGTGGGCGCGGACCGTGCCGAGCATGTCGCCCGCCTGGCGGGCCCGATTCGCGTCGGCGACCGAGCATCTGCTGAACGAGTCCATCTGGGAGCTCGACAACATCAACGAGGGACGGATCGCCAATCCCGTCGAGTACATCGAGATGCGCCGCAAGGTCGGCGGCGCGCCGTGGTCGGCGGGACTCATCGAGTACGCGGCAGGCGCGGAGCTGCCCGCGCAGGTGGCGGGTGCCCGGCCGCTGCCGGTGCTCACCGAGACGTTCGCCGACGCCGTCCATCTGCGCAACGACCTCTTCTCGTACCAGCGTGAGGTCGAGGACGAGGGTGAGCTGAGCAATGGTGTGCTGGTGCTGGAGACCTTCCTGGGCTGTACGACGCAGGAGGCGGCCGAATCCGTCAACGATCTGCTGACCTCGCGGCTGCAGCAGTTCGAGAACACGGCGCTGACCGAGGTCCCTGCGCTCTGTGTGGAGAAGGGGCTCGATCCGGCGGAGTGCGCGGCGATCGCCGCGTACACGAAGGGCCTCCAGGACTGGCAGTCCGGCAGCCATGAATGGCACCTGCGCTCGAGCCGCTATATGAACAAGGGCGTGGTGACCGGGCCGTCGCTGTTCAGCGGGGTGCTCGGCACCTCGGCTCTCGGCATCGGGACGCTGCTCGGTCGCCCGGCCGACGCTCGGCTGCGCAGCCTGACCCATGTGCCGCACCAGCGGGTCGGCCCGTCGCTGCTGCCCGAGTTCGACTGCCCGTTCCCGCTTTCGCTCAGCCCGCATCTGGACGACGCGCGGGAGAAGTCCATCGCGTGGGCGGGCCGGATGGGTCTGCTGAACGACATCTGGGACGAGCCGATGCTCGCCGGTTTCGACTTCGCGCTCTGCTCGGCGGGGGTGGATCCGGACGCCACGCCGGAGGAGCTGGAGCTGAGTGCGGAGTGGATGACGTGGGGGACGTACGCAGACGACTACTACCCGCTGGTGTTCGGGCGTCCGCGCAGGCTCTTCGAGGCGAAGGCCTGCACCGACCGGCTCAAGGAGTGCATGCCGGTCGACGACCCGGCCGCCGCCGCGGCCGTCGCGGTGAGCCCGATGGAGCGGGCCCTCGCCGATCTGTGGACGCGGACCGCCGCACCGATGGGGCCCGAGGCGCGGGCCGCGCTGCGACGGGCGCTGGACGTCATGCTCGACAGCCGGCTGTGGGAGCTCCAGAACCAGGCGCAGCACCGGGTGCCCGACCCCGTCGACTACATCGAGATGCGGCGCCACACCTTCGGCTCCGAGCTCACGATGATGCTCTGCCGGCTGCGGGACGAGCGTGAGCTTCCGCCCGGGATCTACCGCAGCGGGACGGTGCGGAGTCTGGAGAACTCCGCGTCGGACTACGCCATGCTGATCAACGACCTCTTCTCGTACCAGAAGGAGATCGAGGTCGAGGGCGAGATGCACAACTGCGTGCTGGTCGTGCAGTCGTTCTTCGGCTGCGACCATCCGAGTGCGGTCGCGATCACGGATGATCTGATGCGCTCGAGAATGCGTCAGTTCCTGTATGTGAAAGAGCATGAACTCTCCGTGCTGTGCGAGGAGTTCGACCTGGACGCCAAGGGCAGGGCCGCCCTCGACGCCTATGTGCGGGAGCTGGAGGACTGGATCGCGGGAATCCTGAACTGGCACCGGGGCGCGCGGCGCTACGGGGCCGGGGACGTGCGCCGCGGGGCGGGTTCCCCGTTGCGGACCGACGGGCCCACGGCACTGGGGATGTCGGCGGTACGGATCGTCGATCTGTTCCGGTCGGCCGCCGGTGCCGGTTCGGGCGTGGGTGTCGGTTCGGGCGTGGGTGTCGTACGGCTTTAGGCCCCGCTTGCGTCATCCAGGACGTATCGCTGCCCGGCTCGCACTTTGAGGGTCCGCTCGCCGCCGGGCAGCAGCGTGCAGCGGACGGTGATCCGTCCGGTGCGGGCCGCCGTGAGGACGACACGGCGGGCTCTTCCGCCCGACCAGGCGATGTCGACGGTGACGGCGCCGCGGGCGCGCAGTCCGCGGACCTCGCCGTCGGGCCACGCCGCGGGCAGTGCGGGCAGGATCTCGATCGCCTCGTGCTGGCTCTGGAGCAGCATTTCCGCGATGCCGGAGGTCGCGCCGAAGTTCCCGTCGATCTGGAACGGCGGGTGGGTGTCCCAGAGGTTGGGCAGGGTGGAGCCCTTCAGCTGTTCGGAGAGCATCTTGTGGGCGTGGTTGCCGTCGCGCAGCCGTGCCCAGAAGTTGATCTTCCAGGCCTTCGACCAGCCGGTGCCGCCGTCGCCGCGTGCGGTCAGGGAGACCTTCGCGGCCTCGGCCCACTCCGTGCCCGGCCTGATCCGGCGGCCGGGGTGCAGGGCGAACAGATGCGAGACATGGCGGTGGGTGTCGGCCGGGTCGTCCCGGTCGGTCTTCCACTCCTGCAACTGGCCCCAGGAGCCGATGCGCAGGCCGGGGTCGAGTTTCGCGAGTGCCGCTTCCAGTCGCGCGCGGAACGCGGGCGAGTCGCCGAGGGTGCGGGCCGCCTCCAGGGTGTTCGTGAGCAGATCGTGGACGACCTGCTGGGACATGGCGGCGCCGGCCGTGAAGTCGCCGTGCTCGGGCGAGTAGCTCGGGGTGACGACGAGCAGTCCGTCCCGCGGGTCGGTGCGCAGCACGGCCAGCCAGAATTCGGCGGCCTCCTTCATGGCGGGATAGGCGGTGGTGCGCAGATAAGTGGTGGAGCCGCCGAAACGGTAGTGCTCGTAGAGCTGTTGGGTGAGCCAGGCCGCGGCCTCCGGGAACCAGAAGGCGGTGGACCAGTCGTGCACTCCGGTGAAGCCGTACGGGTTGGTCTCGTTGTGTACGACCCACCCGGGCGCGTCGAACATCTCGCGGGCGGTGGTGCGGCCGGGGGCCCGCAGCGCTTCGACGAAGCGGTCGTAGGGGGCGGTGGTCTCGGCGAGGTTGGTGGCTTCGGCGAGCCAGTAGTTCATCTGCAGATTGATGTTGGTGTGGTAGTCCGCGGACCAGGGCGGGGTGGTCGAGTCGTTCCAGACGCCCTGCAGGTTGGCGGGGAGCGAGCCGGCCCGGGAGGAGGCGATGAGCAGGTAGCGGCCGTACTGGAAGAAGAGGGCCTCGAGGGCCCGGTCGGCCGGTTCCGTCCCGCCGGTGTAGCGGCTGAGGAGCTGGTCGGTGGGCAGTGCGTCCGGCACGGCCTGGCCGATGTCGAGGGTCACCCGGTCGAAGAGGTCGCGGTGGTCGCGAATGTGCCGGGCGCGCAGCGCGTCGTAGGGCCGGGCCGCGGCGGCGTCGACCGTGCGGGTGACGGTGGTGTGCGGGTCGTCGCCGCGGTAGTGCGGGTGGGTGTCGGCGTAGTCGGTGCCCGCGGCGAGGACGAAGTGGGCGCTGTCGGCGCCGGTGACGGTGAGCGTGCCGGCGGTCCGGTCGGCGGTGAGCGTCCCGCCCTGTGTGCGGACACGGATCTGGGCCTCGAAGCGCAGGCCGTTGTCCTTGAGTGCGCCGCGTACGGTGATCCGGTCCCCGTCGGCGGTGGTGGTGTGGTCGGCGCGCGGCGAGGTGTACCGGAGGGTGAAGGAGACCTGCCCGGGTCGGTCCGCGCTGATTCGTCCGGCGAGGACGCGGTCCGGGTGGGAGGCGAGCAACTCCCGGTGATGTCCGACGCCTTGGTGGGTGTAGCTGACGGTGGCGAGCGCGGAGCGGATGTCGAGAGCGCGCCGGTACGTGGCGTCGTGCGCGTCCGGGGCGCCCGGCATGTCCAGCCGCAGTTCGCCAAAGGTCTGGTAGGCGCCGTAGCCGCGGCGGGGCTGTCCGAGTCCGGCGGCGACGGTGTCGGGGTCGAGGGCGCCCTGCTCGTCGAGGCGCTGCTGCACGGAGGCCAGGGCGCCGGGTCTGGGGGTGGTCCAGTTGCCGTGGTCGTAGCCCTGTGCGGAGCCCGGGCCGCCGGTCCACAGGGTCTTCTCGTTGAACTGGATACGCTCGGCGGCGAGGGTTCCGTAGACGGTGGCGCCGAGCGCGCCACCGCCGACGGGCAGGGTCTCGCGTTGCCAGTCGGTGGCGGGAGCTCCGTACCAGAGTGTCCATTCATCGGAGGAGTCGATGTGCCTGGTCGAGTGCCGGTCAGCGGTGGCGGCCTCGGCCGTCGACCCCTCAACTCCCAGCGACAGAGCGCCCGATGCGGCGAGCGCCGACTTCATCGTGGTCCTGCGACTGATCCTCTGAGTCATGTCCAGTCACGCTAAAAGTCCGATGAATGGCGTGACAAGGCTCATGACAAGACCGTCGCTTGGACGGAGTTCGCCCGTACTTGGACTTCTCGCCCGAGGGAGGGTTCAGCCCTG
This sequence comes from Streptomyces sp. NPDC054841, assembly GCF_053611045.1. Classification (NCBI taxonomy): domain Bacteria; kingdom Bacillati; phylum Actinomycetota; class Actinomycetes; order Kitasatosporales; family Streptomycetaceae; genus Streptomyces; species Streptomyces sp. NPDC054841. Next base: position 21,435 of record NZ_JBSGZO010000105.1, read on the forward strand.
CTGGAAGAGCTCCGCGGGCAGCGGCTTCAGCAGCGCGTACAGATCGTCGGTGATCGGCCGGTCCCAGCTGGCGATGGTGACGAGAACATTGTCGCTGCGGTCGAACTGGACGCAGGAGATACGGCCTTCGGAGAGCTTGATCCTGCGGACGATCAGCAGGTTGTCGCCCTGCATGACGGGGACGTCCTCGGTACCGACGACCGTCACCTCGTCGTCGTTCTCCAGCGCCGCGAGGAGCTGGGCGACCTCGAAGGGCACCTGGCCCTCGGCGAGCTCCCGGGCGGGCGAGCCCTCCGGCAGATTGCCGATGATCATCGCGGGGCCGCGGCCGCCGAACAGGTCGTAGCGCAGGAAGACACCCTGGCAGCTGCCGTCCGGCGCGGGCAGCAGGCCCGCGCCCAGATTGCCGGGCCAGTCCCCCGGGTCCATGGCCAGGAC
>NZ_JBSGZO010000106.1:0-21650 GCF_053611045.1 Streptomyces sp. NPDC054841
GCCCGGGACCCCGCCCGGCCGATCGGGCAGGATCAGCGGGTCGCAGGGCGTCGCGAGCCCGGCGAGATCCGCCGGACAGGGTCCTACGCCAGGAAGTCCCGCGCAATCGACTCCGCCGCCCGCTCGAGCAGCGGCCCGGCCTGCGCCATGCAGACCGCCGGGTCCGGCTCCAGCTCCAGCAGGGAGTACGCGCGGCTGATGCCCGCCTTGCCGAGGGCCTCGGGGGACAGGGCGAGCCGGCCGCAGACCGCGACGACGTCGATGCCCTGCGCACGGGCCGCCGCGGCGACGCCGGCCGGGGCCTTGCCGTGGAGGGTCTGCTCGTCGAGGGAGCCCTCGCCCGTGATCACGAGGGTCGCGCGCTCCAGGGCCGACGCGAAGCCCAGGATGTCGAGCATGACCTCGATGCCGGGGCGGAAGCTCGCGCCGAGCGCGACCAGCGCGCCGTAGCCGATGCCGCCCGCCGCGCCCGCACCCGGCGACTGCGCCTGCTCGGGGCCGAGGACCGACGCGTAGTGGGCGAGCGCCGCGTCCAGCGCGGCCACGTCGTCCGGCGAGGCGCCCTTCTGCGGTCCGAAGACGGCCGGCGCGCCCTTCGGGCCGGTCAGCGGGTTGTCGACGTCGCTGGCGAGGACCAGGCTGACGTCCCTGAAACGCGGGTCGAGGCCCGAAAGATCCGCTTCGGCCAGCGAGATCAGCGCGCCGCCGCCGGGGCCGACCGGCTTGCCGTCCGCGTCCAGGAAGCGCGCGCCCAGCGCGGCCAGCATGCCGGCCCCGCCGTCCGTCGTCGCGCTGCCGCCGACACCGAAGACGATCGTCCGCGCCCCCGCGTCGAGCGCGGCACGCAGCAGCTCACCGGAGCCGTACGTGGTCGCGGTGAGGGCCGCGAAGACCCCTTCGGGGAGGTGCTGGAGGCCGGAGGCCTCCGCCATCTCCACCACGGCGGTGGTGCCCCGCAGGGCGTACGCCGCGGTCACGGGCTCGCCGAGCGGCCCGGTCACCCGTACCTCACGGCGCTCGAAGCCCGCTGCGACGGCCGCCGCGACCGTGCCGTCGCCGCCGTCCGCGACGGGCAGCGTCTCCACGGGAAGCCCGGGGACGATCCGCCGCAGCCCCGCCGTCACCCGCTCCGCGACCTGTACGGCCGTGAGCGAGCCCTTGAACTTGTCCGCCGCCACGAGCACTCGCGCGGCAGTAACTGCTCCGTCCGCCACCTTGCTATCCCTTGCTTTCGAACGTGCAGTCGCGCCGCCCCGACCCTATCCGCACCCCGAGACGGTGTGCCACCCCCTGATGAGACGGTATTTCGTACCATAGTGGGGCGTCATGAGTACGGAACGTACGGGACCGATCGATCAGCCCGCGCCGCCCGGTCCTTCACCCGGCGTGTTCAAGGCCCCTCGGACGGCCGACCGGATCCTCGGCGGCTGGCTGGGCAGGATCGCCGGCAACATGCTCGGGAAGCCCGTCGAACGCGGCGACTACTGGACGCGCGAACGCATCGACCGCTACCTGCGGCTCACCGACGCGCTTCCGCTCACCGACTATCTGCCCGAGCCGCCCCCGGGCGCCGCAGCCGATTTCGAGCTGCGCCCGGAGTGGCGGCAATGCGTCCGCGGCCGCATCCACGGCAGCTGCCGCGACGACGACGTCGACTACGCGATCCTCGGGCTCCATCTGCTGGAGACGCACGGCTTCGCGTTCACCACCGAGCAGGTCGGCGAGCTGTGGCTGCTGCGGCTGCCGTATCTGCAGACCTTCACGGCCGAACGGGCCGCCTACCGCAACCTCACGGCCGGACTGAGGCCGCCGCTCACCGCCACCCACGACAATCCCCACCAGGAGTGGATCGGTGCCCTGATCCGCGCCGACATCTTCGGCTGGACCTGCCCGGGCGATCCGTACCGCGCGGCCTCCCTCGCCCGCCGGGACGCGGTGCTGTCCCACACCGGCAACGGGGTGTACGGGGCGATGTGGGCCGCGGCGATGATCGCCGCGGCGTTCACCGCCACCGGTGCGCGCGAGGCGATCGACACGGCCCTGGAGCACATCCCGGCGAGCAGCCGCCTCTCCCGTACCGTCCGCCACGCGACCGCCCTGTACGACGCCGGCCTCACCTGGTCCGACACGCTCACCGAGCTGGACCGGGAGACCGGGAGCCTCGGCTGGATCCACACGGTCCCGAACGCCGCGATCATCACGGCCGGACTCCTGTACGGCGCCGGGAACTTCACCGACACGATCGCCCTCACCGTCCGCGGCGGCCTGGACACCGACTCCAACGGCGCGACGGCGGGTTCGGTGGCCGGTGTCCTGTGCGGCGCCTCCGGTATTCCGGCCCAGTGGACGCAGCCGCTGGAGGACCGGGTGCGCAGCGCCGTGTTCGGATTCGACGGGGCGCACATCGGGGAACTGGCGAACCGGACGGCGCGATTGGCGGCAGCGTGACCGGAAACTGTCTCCCACCGGAGCACTTGATCGGCACAATGGCCAGGTGCCCGAGTACATGGAAGTTTCGCTGACGGACGGTTCACAGGTGCGGCTGGAGCTGTCCGGGACCGGTGAACCCCTAGCCGTGCCCGGCCGGACGGCCGGCCCCGACGATCTTCCGGAGGGCTTCGGATCGGCGGTGCCCGTGGCGCGTGGCGGAGAGGGGCGCGCCGCGACGCGTGCCGCCGACGCACTGCGCACCGCTCTCAGACCGATGGGTCCGCTGCTGGACGAGATCCACGCCTCGGTGGCGTCCGCCGAGAACCCGCCCAGTGAACTCACGGTCGCGTTCGGCGTGGAGATCGGGCAGGACCTCAAGCTGGGCATCGTCGGGGCGAACGGCAAGGCCACGATGACCGTGTCGGCCACCTGGCAGCCCAGGGAGCGGCAGAACTGACACATGGGCTGGTTCAGACGGCCGGCGGCCCCGGCCACCCGTCTCTCGGTGCTGTACGCCGACGGGCGGACGGCCGCGGGCGGCGCGGCGCTGCTGTCCGCGCGCAAGGTGCTGACCTGCGCGCATGTCGTCAATGACGCGTTGGGGCGGGATCTGTACGAGACCGGGCGGCCGGCCGGCGCCGAGCTGCTCATCGCCTTTCACGCGGCGTCCCACGGTGAAGCCGGACCCGTCCGGCGGGCCGCCCGGCTGTCGGTCTGGGTGCCGCCCGGGCCCGCCGCGTCCGCGCTGGTGTGGCGGGGCGACCTCGCGGTCCTCGAACTGACCGAGCCCGCGCCGCCCGGACCGCGCCCGGTGGTCTGGCGCGACATGGCCGAGGGCCAGACCCTGCGGGCCTGGCACGGCGGCGGTGCGGCGATCACCTTCGCGGACACCCACGTGAAGCTCCAGGAGGGCCGCTTCGGGTATCTGGACGGCGAGCTGTCCGGCGCGGCGATCGGTCCCGGCTTCAGCGGCGGCCCGCTCTGGTCGCTGGACGACGCCACCGCGGCCGGACTGGTGGTCGCCCACGTGCTGCCGGAGCGCGAGCGCCCGCTCGGCGCCCAGGACACGGTGCGCCGCAGCTGGGCGGTGCCCTGGCAGACCGTACGGGACGAGCTGGAGCGGGCCGGGGCGGCGGAGGTGCTCGCCGAGTGCGCGGTCCACAGCCCGGCGCCGCCGGACGATCCCGCGACCGCGCCGCTCACCGCCGAGCTGTGGCAGCTGCTGGGCGATCCCGTGCGGCGGGCCCAGCACGCGCGTGCGCTCGCGGCCACGCTGGGTTACGAACCTCCCGCCGGTGAATCCGCCCCCTCTGTCGAGGAGTTGGCGGCGGTACTGACGGTCGAGGATCGTGCACTGGCCACGCTGAGCGAGTCGCTGGCGCCCGCGGCCGGGACCGGGCCGGGGCGCGAGAGTCTGCACCGGCTGCTGATCGCCGGGCAGCTGGCCGGTGCGCGGCTGCTCTCGGTGGACGAACACCGCCTGCTCGTCGCGGAACTTCAGTCGGTGGTGGAGGCCGACGCGACGCTGCTGCCGCGTGCCGCCCGGGAGGCCCTGCGCTACACCCCGCTGCCCGCGCCACTGCGCGCGGCCCGGCTGTCCCGCGCCGATCTCGCCCTGGTGGTGGGCGCGTTGGAGGCGTACCGGGACGGCGGCCCGCTGCCGGACGGCACCACGCCGGTACCCGCCCTGCTCAAGCTGGTGGAGTACGCGGCCGCGTGCGCCCCCGCCCCCTCGCGCAGGGCGCTGGCCGACTGGTCCGACCGGGTCGCCGGGCGTCTCGGGGTGCACCGGGCCGCGCTCTCCCAGCGGCGTGGCGACGCGGCGGCCTGGGCAGCCCACCGGCCCTCGCCGGTCGTACGGCTGGTGGTCGAGGTCGGCATGGCACCGGCCGATCCCGAGGGCCACTTCCGCTGCGACGTCTGGGAGGTGCGCAAGGACGGCGCGGCCGCCCGGCTCGCCGCGGCGGACCGGCCGCGCAGCGCCCCGGAAATAGGCCGGCTGATCCGCGAGTCCGCGGAACGCGCGGCGGGTGACGGCGGCCCCCCGGTCGACCAGATCGATGTCGTCGTCGGCCGGGAAGGTCTGGAGCTGGCCTTCGACGAGTGGGACGCGGGAAGCCCGCTGGAGTTCCTTCCCGGGGTGCCGCTCGGCGTCACCTACCGGATCGCGCTGCGCTGCCCCGAGGTGAGCGCCCGCGCGCCGCGACGCGATGCCGAGCTGCGGCGGCGCTGGGAGAGCGGGCACACGGTTCCGCTGGTCGTGGACGAGAGCTGCACCTCGCCGGAGCGGGTGTACGCGATGCTGGAGACCAGCCATCGGGACACCGCCCAGGTCGTGGTGCACGGTCCGCGCGCGGACCGTGAGCGGCTGGTCCAGCTGTGCCTCGCCGTCGGCGTACCGGTGGTGCTCTGGGACCGTGAGGCCGAGGGGCACGAGCACGCGCACCGCCTCGACGCGGTCGCGCCCACCGGTCCGCTGCATCAGCTTCCCGAACGCATCCGGCACTTCAGGGCCGAGCGATACGGCGCCCCGGACCCGGGCACCGCGCGGCCGGCGCTGGTGTGGGAGGACACCGAACTCCCGCTGCCAGGCGGGCTCGAACTGCTTGATCCCGCGGAAGGAGCGGACATCCGATGACGGAACGTCATGGCGAGGCGGCCGACTGGCGGCTGTTCCACGGAGATGGACAGGCCCGTGCGGTCGCGTTCCCCGAAGCCCCGCCGTGGCGCCGCTTCGACGGCGGGGGCGATGGCGGCGGCGGCGGAGGCGCGGGCGATCCGGGCACGTCCGGGCCGCTGCCCTATCTGATCGGACCCGCCGAGGCCGACGTGGTCAACGCGGCGCTGCACCTGCGCCGCCCGTTGCTGGTGACCGGCCGTCCCGGAACCGGCAAGTCGTCGCTGGCCCGTGCGATCGCGTACGAACTGCGGCTCGGCCGGGTGCTGAGCTGGCAGATCAACAGCCGGGCCACCCTGCAGGACGCGCTCTACCGCTACGACGCGATCGGCCGGCTGCGCGAGGCGAACCTGCGCCGCGACCGGGGCGAGGCGGCCGAGGAGCTGGGCATCGGCTCCTATGTGCGGCTCGGCCCGCTCGGCACGGCGCTGGTGCCCGGCACCCGCCCGCGCATGCTCCTCGTCGACGAGCTCGACAAGGGCGATGTGGACCTGCCGAACGATCTGCTGAACGTCTTCGAGGAGGGCGAGTTCGAGATTCCCGAGCTGGCGCGACTGCCCGAGGAGCAGTCGTCCGTCGAGGTGCTGACCGCCGATCCGCAGTCCAGGACCGAGGTGGTACGCGGCCGGGTGCGCTGCTCCGAGTTCCCGGTCGTCGTCATCACCAGCAACGGCGAGCGCGACTTCCCGCCGGCCTTCCTGCGCCGCTGCATCCGGCTCGATCTGCCCGAGCCTGACGAGGACCGGCTGCTGGAGATCGTGCGGGCCCATCTGGGCGACGGGACCCGGCTGGACGGGGCGGACGAGCTGCTGCGCGCCTTCCTGGCCCGGCGCGGGCGCGGTGAGCTGGCCACCGACCAGCTTCTGAACGCCGTGTTCCTGCGCAAGGGCGGGGTGGACCTGGACGCGGACGGGCTGCTGGACGCCGTACTGCACCGGCTCGGCGGGACGGTGTAGCCGAAGTGTGGCAGGAGCTGCGGCGGGTCCTCGGCGACGGCGGCGTCGAGCTGTCGAACGAGGAGCTGCTGGACGCGGTGTGGCTGGCGGGACGGCTGCCGCCGGGCGCGGCGACGGCCCTCGCCGCCGCAGCGCCGCCGGCGCACCAGGCGCCGGACACCGAGGAGTCCGGGGAGTTCGGGCCGACGGCCCGCCCTCACCAGGAAGAGCCCTCCACCGACGTGTTCCCGGGCGGAGCGACACCGTCGGTCCAGGGCGCAGGCGACAGCACCGGTGCCCCGTCGGGGCGCGGGGGCGCACGTCGCGGCGCCGAACTGCACGGCCCCCCTACGCCCCGCGCGGCGGACGCCCCCGTCTCCCGCCCCGCCGTGCCCGTACGCGCCCCGGAGGCCAGGGCCCTCGCCTCCGCCGAGCTGCGGATCGGCCGCGCCCTGCGCCCGCTCAAGCAACTGCGGCCCGACCGCCATGCCTGGGAGCTGGACGAGCCCGCCACGGTCACCGCCATCGCCGAGACCGGTCTGCCGGACGTGGTGCTGCGCCCGGCCAGGACCCGCTGGCTCGATCTCGTTCTGCTCGTGGACGACGGGGTGTCGATGCTGCTGTGGCAGCGGCTCGCGGCGGAGACGCGGACCCTGATGGAGCGCAGCGGCGCGTTCCGCGACGTACGGGTGTACGCGCTGGACAGCCGGGGCTCCGACGCCCCGGTACTGCGGCACCATCCGTTCACGCAGGACATCGCGGCCCTCCCGGTGAACGCCATCGCGGATGCGGGAGGCCACACCCTGCTGCTCGTCGTCAGCGACGGCGTCGGTCCGGCCTGGCGGGACGGCCGGATGCACCAGGTCCTGGAGCGGGCGGCCCGCAACGGCCCGACGGCCGTGCTCCATGCACTCCCCGAGCGGCTGTGGGACGGCTCCGGCATCCGTGCCGAGCCCTGGCGGGTGACCACGCGCCGGCGCGGCGCGGCCAACCGGACCTGGCGGGTCGCCGACCCGGTGCTGCCGCCCGAACTCGCTCCGTACCGAGGCGTTCCGGTGCCGGTGCTCGCGCCCACCCCGGAGTCGGTGGGCGACTGGGCGCGGCTGGTCGGCTCGTCCGGTACCTCGATGGTGCTGCCGCTGCTGGCTCCGCGTACGCCGCCCCGCCCCTACGCCGCCACGCGCACGGGCGGCGGTGACGCCCTGCTGCGCTTCCGGGACGCGGCATCCCCTCAGGCGTACCGGCTCGCCGCCCATCTCGCGGCGGTCGCACCGGTGTCGGTGCCCGCGATGCGGCTGGTCCAGGACGCGCTCGGCCCCGAGGTCGACACGGGGCATCTGGCGGAGGTGTTCCTCGGCGGTCTGATGCGCGGTGCGGACGGGCCGGAGCGGGATCTGCTGCCGCAGCACCGAGGCTTCGACTTCGCGGAGAACGCCCGTCGCATCCTGCTGGACACGGTGCCGCCCGCCGAACTGGTCCGCACCACCCGCGCGGTCACCTCGCGCATGGCCGAACTCACCGACCGGACGGCGGGCTTCCCGGCCTGGCTGCCGCACCCTTCGGGCCGGGACGGGGTGGCGGACGGTGCCCGGCCGTTCGGCTGGGTGGACGACCGGCTGCTGCGGCGGCTGGGGATGCCTGCGCCCACGGCCGGCCCTGCTGAGGCGGAGGTGTCCGGGGAGGCCTCCGCACCGGTGTCCGGCCTGTCGGACACCGGGACGGATACGGAGGCGGAGACGGGGACGGACACGGAGGCGGGGGCGGGTGCGCCGGAACCGCGCCCGTCCTTGCCGGCGTTCGTCGACCGGCCCGGCTCCCACTGGGTCTCGCTCCAGTGGGAGGGGCCGCGGTCCGCCGGGCCGTACCGGCTGGTGGCCCGCAGACTGGGCGGCTGGCCGAGGATCGGCGTCTATCTCGGGACCGCGGACGACCATGCCTCGTACGCGATGCTCCGCATCCCGGAGCTGGTGGACCGTTCGACCGCGTACGACCTGCTGACCACCGAGGCCGAGGCGCTGGCCCGGCTCGGCGCCGAACACGCGCCCCGTCTCCTCGGCATGAGCACCCGGAGCGAGCCGGGGTGGCTGGCCACCGAGTGCCTCGTGGACCCGACGAGCGGGGAGCCGGCCCCCACCCTCCGCACCCACCGCACCGGCCACGCCGCCCTCCCCGCGGCGCAATTCCTTTCCGTCGGCCGCCAGTTCGCAGCCGCGATGGCCGAAGCCCACCGCGAGGGCCTCGTCCACGGCACCCTGCTCCCCAACTCGGTGCTCCTCGCCGGGGAGGACGTACGGGTCACGGGCTGGATGACCGCGTCGGTCGACGGTGCGCACAGCAGCCACCGCGAGGCGTTCCGCCAGCAGGTCGCGTACGAGGCGCCGGAGCTCGTCGACGACCCGGAGGCACCGACCCCGGCAACCGACATGTTCGCGGTGGGATCGATCCTGCTGGCGGCACTGACGGGCGAGCCGGATTCGTCCTTCTTCTCCCTTCCGCTGCTTCCACGGGTCGCCGGTGTGCCCGCCGAGGTCTCCTCGCTGCTCGTGAACTGCCTCGCCGAGGACCCCTCGGCCCGTCCCACCGCGGACGAACTGCTGTGGGCGTTCGCCCCGGACAGCCGGCCGGCCGTCGTCCTGGACGCCGTACCGCTGGGCGCGGGCGGCGACGGACGGCCGGTGTCCCTGGACATCAACGCGCCGGATCAAGGCGGTCTCGGCCCGCACGGTCTGATCCGGGGCGGCACCGACGCCGGCCGGCACGACCTGCTCACCGCCATCGTCCTGGATCTCGCCGCTGCCCACTCCGCGGACGCCCTCACCGTCGTCTGCGCCGACTACAGCGGCACGCTGCGCCGCTCGGCGCTCTCCGCGCTGCCCCACGTCGTCTGGTGCGAGGGCGTCGGCGGGCTGCCCGTGCGGCTGCGCGAACTGACCGGACTGCTGCTCAAGGAGCGTGTCAGGCGTACGGATTCCGAAGCGGCGGACCTTCCCCGGCTCCTGGTCGTCCTCGGTGACCTGGACCGGATCGCCGGCACCGAGGAGTCCTTCTTCGCCCTTGCCGACGAGGCAGCGGCCCTCAGCAGGTGCGAGGGCGTCCATGTGATCGTCTCGCAGCAGGGACGCAGCGCACTGCTCGATCTGCTCGCCCCTTCGTACATGATCGAGCTCGGCTCTCCGTACGCCCGGCTCCGCTCCACCACGGCCACGCCGGTCGACTTCAGCCCCGCTCCCCCGCACACCTCGCCCGCCCGGGGCTGGGACCACGACGAGCGGCACGCCTACGGGGTGACGCTGCTGCGGGACGGCCGCCCCGAGCTCGCACTGCGGGTGCTCAGCGATGTGGTCACCGCCCGCGAGGCGGCACTCGGCCCCGAGCACGAGGCCGCGCTCAGTTCCCGCTACGAACGGGCCTTCGCCCTTCTCTCGCTGGGCCGGAACGCCGAGGCCCTGGAGGAGTACCGGCAGGTGGCCCAGGACCGGTCACGCGTGCTGGGCCCGGACCACCCCGGCACCCTCGACGCCCGCCAGCAGGCTGCCTTCTCGCTCGGTCTGCTGCGCCGGTACAGCGAGGCCCTGACCCTCTACCTCGAAGTGCTGTCCAAGCGCGAGCGGTTGCAGGGTGCGGCCCATGAGGACACCATGCGGTGCCGCCACAACGTGGCCTCCACACTGGCCTCCATGGGCCGCCTCACGGAGGCGTACAAGGTGGCACGCGACACCTATCGGGCTCGCGCGGACGAGCTGGGCGAACTGCACGCCGACACCCTGGTCACGCTGCATGAACTGGCGCTCGTCACGGCCCGTATGGAGCGGTGGGCCGAGGCCGCCGAGCTGTACGACGCGGTGGCGCGCGGCTGGACCCGGAACCTGGGCGCCGGACATCCCGACACGGTGGCCGCGGCAGCCAACGCCGCCACGGCACGGCAGCGGCTCGGCGGCCGGAAACAGCCGCCCGCTTCCCCGAAGAGCGGGGGCTGACGGGTGTCCGGGAATGTCCGGTGACGTTCGGGTGTGTCCGGTGTGACGCGCGTGATCCGCGGGCCGATTACGCTTCCGCCGTGACCACCAACGGATACTCCGCGTACATCGCGTCCCTGCCCCGCGTCCTCGCCGGTGCCGCCACTCTCTTCCGGGACGCCGATGGGCGGGTGCTCCTCGTCGAGCCCAACTACCGTGAGGGGTGGGCGCTTCCGGGCGGGACGATCGAGTCCGACGCCGGAGAGACGCCGCGCGAGGCCGCCCGGCGGGAGACGCTGGAGGAGATCGGACTGGACGTCGAGCCTGGGCGGCTGCTCGCGGTCGACTGGGTGCGGGGGGCGGCGCGGCCCCCGATCGTCGCGTACGTGTACGACGGCGGGGTGCTGAGCGGGGAGCGGTTCAGGGCGATCCGCCTCCAGGAGGAGGAGCTGATCTCCTGGAAGCTGGTGGCGCCCGACGAGATCACGACCTATCTGCTCGACTCGCTGGGCCACCGCGTCCTGGCGGCGCTGGACGCGCTGACGAAGGGCACGGGTCCGGTTGAGCTGGTGGAGGGGCGTCCGGCGGGCTGAGGTCCGGACTGCGGCCCGGTAATCCGTTCGCCGCCGCGCCGCGCCGCTGCGTACGCTCGCTGCATGACTCTCGTCGCGATTCTCAGCGGCGCCGGTATCTCCACGGACTCCGGCATTCCCGACTACCGCGGGCCGAACGGGCTGTGGCGGCGCGATCCGGAGGCCGAGAAGCTCGTCACGTACGACTACTACATGGCCGATCCGGAGATCCGCCGCCGGGCCTGGCGGATGCGGCGGGACGCACCGACGCTGCGCGCCGAGCCGAACGCGGCGCACCGGGCGATCGCCGGGCTGGAGCGCGAGCGGAACGGCGTGGCGGTGCGGGTGATCACGCAGAACGTCGACGGGCTCCACCAGCTGGCCGGAATGCCCGAGCGCAAGGTCCTCGAACTCCACGGCACCGCACGCCAGGTGGAGTGCACGCGCTGCCATGTGCGCTCGCCCATGAAGGACACGCTCGTGCGGGTCGCCGAGGGTGAGGAGGACCCGCCGTGCCGGGTCTGCGACGGGATTCTCAAGTCGGCGACGGTGATGTTCGGGCAGCGCCTCGACCCGGTGGTGCTGGGCGAGGCGATGGGCATCGCGAAGGCGTCCGAGGTCTTCATCGCGGTCGGCTCCAGCCTCCAGGTCCAGCCCGCCGCCTCGCTCGCCGGGATCGCCTCGGAGAACGGCGCCCGGCTCATCGTCGTGAACGCCGAGCCGACGCCGTACGACGAGCTCGCGGCCGAGATCATCCGCGAGCCGATCGGTACGGCGCTTCCGGCGCTGCTGAAGCGGATCGGCGACGGCCCCTTCCCGTGACCGGGGCTGTGCCCCGGGCCCCGCGCCTCCATCGCCGGGAGGGCTCGACAGGAGCCACGTCCGGCGATCGAGGACACGCCGGAAGGGCGGACGGGCCCTAGAACAGCGCGTCCTCCGGGGCTCCGCTCTCGAAGGCCAGCAGACGCTGCTTGCGGTCGAGGCCGCCTCCGTAGCCGGTCAGACCGCCCGTGGAGCCGATGACGCGATGGCAGGGCACGATGATCCCGATGGGGTTCTTGCCGTTGGCGAGGCCGACCGCGCGGGAGGCGCCGGAGTTGCCGAGCGCGTCGGCGAGATCCCCGTACGTACGGGTCTCGCCGTACGGGATCAGGCACAGCTGCTCCCAGACACTGCGCTGGAACGGTGTGCCCGCGAGATGCAGGGGCAGGTCGAAGTCCGTCAGCTCGCCCGCGAAGTAGGCGTCGAGCTGGCGGATCACTTCGCCGAAGGGGCGGGGGTCGGGTTCACCGAAGGTCTCCTCGGCGGGGCGGTGGCGCTGTTCGGTCATGTAGAGGCCGCTCAGGACGGAGTCGGTGGCTACGAGGGTGAGCGGTCCGTACGGGCTGTCGACGACGGTGTGGTTTCTCGTCATGATCACTGTCCTCAGGCGGGCAAGCGGTTGATGGGGTGATCGCCGGTGGCCCACAGGTACTGGACGGCGTAGGCGCGCCAGGGCCGCCAGGCCGCGGCGCGGGCGGTGAGCGCCGCGGGGGTCGACGGCAGGCCGAGGTCCTCGGCGGCACGGCGGACGCCCAGGTCGGTGGGGAGGAACGCGTCGGGGTCACCGAGCCCGCGCATCGCGACGACCTCAATGGTCCAGGGGCCGAAACCGGGCAGTGCGGAGAGCTGGGCGCGGGCCTCGCTCCAGTCGCTGCCGGCGCCGAGCCGGAGCGTGCCGTCGGCGAGAGCGCCGAGCAGTGTGGTGAGGGTGGTGCGGCGGCTGCGTGGGAAGGCGAGGGTCTCCGGGTCGAGTCCGGCGAGTGCCTCGGGGGCCGGGAAGAGATGGGTGAGGCCGCCCTCGGGGTCTTCGACCGGGGTGCCGTGGGCGGTGACCAGCCGGGCGGCGTGGGTGCGGGCGGCGGCCGTGGAGACCTGCTGGCCGAGGACGGCCCGTACCGCGAACTCCGCCACGTCGACGGTGCGCGGCACCCGCCTGCCCGGCGCCTTGTCGACGAGCGGCGCGAGCAGCGGGTCGGTGCGGAGCTGGTCGTCGATGGCGACGGGATCGGCGTCGAGGTCGAGCATCCGGCGGCAGACGCTGATGGCGAACGTCAGGTCACGGTGGTCGGTGAGGGACAGCCGGCAGGCGATGTGGTCGGGGCGGGGAGCGAGGGACACGATGCCGTGGCCGTGCGGGAGTGTGAGCGTGCGACGGTAGGCGCCGTCGCGCCACTCCTCCACGCCGGGGACGGCGGTCGCGGCAAGATGCCCGAAGAGATTGTCGGGGTTGAGGGGCGCCCGGAATGGCAGCCGCAGCGCGAGCACGCCGGGGGTCGCCCCGACCGGCTCCTTGCCGCGGCCTGCCGCGCGGGTGCGCAGGTCGCTCGGCGAGAGCGCGAACACCTCGCGGACGGTGTCGTTGAACGTCCGGATGGAGGAGAAGCCGGCGGCGAAGGCGACCTCGGCCATCGGCAGCGCGGTCGTCTCGATGAGCAGCCGGGCGGTCTGGGCGCGCTGTGCCCGGGCCAGAGCGAGCGGGCCCGCGCCGACCTCGGCGAGCAGCTGGCGCTCGATCTGCCGGGTGGAGTAGCCGAGCCGGGCGGCCAGTCCGGGCACGCCCTCGCGGTCGACGACGCCGTCCTGGATGAGCCGCATGGCGCGGGCGACGGAGTCGGCGCGGGCGTTCCACTCCGGGGACCCGGGGCTGGTGTCGGGGCGGCACCGCTTGCACGCCCGGAACCCGGCCTGCTGGCAGGCGGCCGCGCTGGGGTAGAAGGTCATGTTCTCGGCCTTGGGCGGTACTGCGGGGCAGCTGGGGCGGCAGTAGATCCGGGTCGTCAGGACCGCGGTGAAGAACCAGCCGTCGAAGCGGGCGTCCTTGGACCGGACGGCCCGTACGCAGCGCTCTGTGTCGGTGTGCATGGCGGTGTGCACGGCGGGATGCATGGCTCAAGCATCGGGTAGCGGGAGCGGGCGTCGCTGGCGGAAAAACGACATCAACGCGGCGGGGCCAGGGCAGCCTCCCGCAGCCTCGACATCCGCATCGTGCCAAGACAGCCTCGGCATCGCACTTGGCATCCTTCGGATCCCGCCGGCCGGCACAAGCTGCGCGCGGCTACGGCTTGATGTTCTGGTTCACATGGAACAGGTTGCCCGGGTCGTACACCCGCTTGACCTCGACGAGGCGGTCGTAGTTGGTCTTGTAGTTGGCCCTGATCCGGTCCTGGTCGTCATCGGCCATGAAGTTGATGTAGCCGCCTTCCTCCGAGAGCGGTGCCGTCGCCTCGTAGTAGTCGCGCACCCAGGCGATGTTGGCCTCGTTGTCCGCGGGATCCGGCCACATGCCCGCGATGACCGTGGCGAACGAGGCGTTCCGGTATGCGAAGGCCGTCGCGTCCGGTGCCACGCGGTGGCAGGCTCCGTTGATGGGGTAGATGTGGGCCGTCGAATTGACGGCGGGCACACGCGACCCGTGCTCGAGATGCGCCGCGATCACCGCGTCGCTGAGCTCGGTCACGAAGCTCGCCTTCCAGTAGTGCTGCAGGCCAGGAGGGTAGAGCGCGTCGAACGCGCTGTTGAGCGCGGGATACGGCATGGGGCCGACGTGCTCGGCCACCACCGGTGCCATGTCACGGAACACCTTGACGGCGCGCTCTCCTTGATCGAGGGAACCGGCCCAGCACGCCACGACCAAGGCGAACCGATCGCCGTGCCGGTTCTCCGGGATGAACGGCAGGGGCGGCGCGATCTGGAAGCCGGGGAACCCGCCGAGTTCCTCCGGTGCGTCGGCGATGAGTTCGCGGAACGCGCGCAGAACGGTGCCGGCGTCGTCCAGTTCGTAGAGCATCGGTCCGCCGTAGACGTCCTTGACCGGACTGAGCCGGAACTCGAAAGAGGTCACCACGCCGAAGTTGCCACCGCCGCCGCGGATGGCCCAGAACAGGTCGTCGTGCTCCTTCTCGCTCGCGACGAGGAACCGGCCGTCCGCGGTCACCACATCGGCCGAGACCAGGTTGTCGCAACTCAGGCCGAGACCCCGGGCCAGGTATCCGATGCCGCCGCCGAGCGTGAGCCCGCCGATGCCGGTCGTGGAGACGATTCCGCCGGTGGTGGCCAGGCCGAACGCGTGGGTCGCCGCATTGAAGTCGCCCCAGGTCGCTCCGCCCTCCGCGTGCGCTGTCCGTCGCCCGGGATCAACACGGACGCCTCGCATACCGGACAGGTCGGCGACCACGCCGTCGTCGCAGGTGCCGAAGCCCGGCACGCTGTGCCCGCCACCGCGCACCGCCAGGTCGAGCCCCGCCTCTCGCGCGAAGTCGACCGCGGCCATGACGTCTCCGGCGTTGACGCACCGCACGACGACCGCCGGGCGCCGGTCGATCATGGCGTTGTGGATCTTGCGTGCTTCGTCGTAGGTGTCGCTGTCGGGGGTGATGACCGCCCCGCGCACGCGTTCCCGCAACTGTTCGACCGAGGGCTTGCCCATGGCCACCGCTCCTCGTGCATCACTCCTGGAATCCCGCTCGGAAGACAAGCCGCTCCGCGGCAGCGGACACGACCCGAGCCCCCACTGGCTCGACACCCCGACACCCTCTGCGACACGCCTGCCGCCTGGCCTGGCCTGGTTCCAGGCTACGCCGATGAAGCGAGGCCTCAACCTGACGGCCCCGCTCGGTCCCGACGGGCTCATCGGTTGCGATCACCGTCAGGCATTGGAAAGGTCCCAGCCGTGGGCCGGGGCAATCTGCAGGTCCGAAACGGAGTCCGAAATGGCACGAGTTCTCTACACGGCTGAGGCAACGGTGACAGGCGGTCGCGTAAGCGGCCACGGGCGCACGAACGACGGAGCCCTGGACGTCCAACTCCGTACGCCGAAAGAAATGGGCGGCGAAGGGGGCGGCACGAACCCCGAACAGCTCTTCGCAGTGGGCTATGCGGCCTGCTTCGAGGGTGCACTCGGCGTGGTGGGCCGTCGCGAGCGCATCGAGACGGGCGACGCCTCGATCGACAGTCGTGTCAGCCTCTTTCCCACCGAGGATCGTGGTTTCAAGCTTGCCGTGGAGCTCCACGTAACCCTGCCGCAGATTCACGATCCTGAGCAGGCAGCGGGGATCGTCGCTGCCGCGCACCACGTGTGTCCCTACTCGAATGCCACACGCGGCAACATCGACGTCACGCTGACCGCCAACGGTCACGACGTCGACTCGGACGGGGACGGGGACGGGTGAGCCTCTGCCCGTGATCACCTGAATCCGAGCCGCCCCTGGCCTCTGCCGCGACCGGGATTGGTCACGTTGGGCGGTGTTGTGCGGGGTTGACGCCGTCGCTATCGACGAGGAGGTGGCGGGGGCCTCGCAGGGACGGACTCGGGCGGTAGGGCGGTGGGTCGGCGACGAGTCGCGGGTTCACCAGCCGGCGTGCGAGTTCGGTGAGGGCGATCTGTGTCTCGGGACGGGCCAGTGGGGCTCCGAAGCAGTAGTGGACGCCGCCGCCGAAACCCAGGTGCTCGTTGTGCTCGCGGTCGGGGTCGAAGCGGTCGGGGTCGGGGACGCAGTCCGGGTCGCGGCTGCCGGCGGCCGGCACGAGTGCGACCGGTGAGCCCTTGGGGATGGTGGTGCCGCCGACCTCGATGTCGTCGAGGGTGTTCCGGCTGTTGGACAGGATCTGCACGGGAGGTTCGTAGCGCAGGAGTTCCTCGACCACCCGGGCGGCCAGATCGGGTTCGTCGCCGCGGCGCAGCCGGTCGAGCACGTCGGGGTGCCGCAGAAGGGTGAGCATGCCGTTGGTGATGAGGTTGACGGTCGCCTCGTGGCCGGCGACGAGCAGCAGGGCCGCGTTGCTCAGTACCTCTTCCCGTGTCATTCCTGCGTCGGGGCCGTCATCGCCGATGAGCCCGGAGAGCAGGTCGTCGCTCGGTCGGCCATGGCGGGCATCGAGCAGCTGGGTGAAGTACTGACCGAGGTCGGCCATGGCCTTCGTGCGTCTGCGCTGCCGCTCCGCGATCCCTCCGGCGGTCGGGTCGGCGCTCTTGACGACCGCGTCGGACAGTGCCTGCAATCGCGGTTCGTCCTCGCGGGGTACTCCCAGCAGCCTGCAGATCACCGTGACCGGGAACGGATAGGCGAAGTCGTCGACGATGTCGACGCGGGCCGTGCCGGACCGGGCCTTGCCCGCGAAGTCGTCGATCAGACTCGTCACGATCTCGACCAAGTCGGGAATCATGCTGTCGACCCGCCCGGGGCGGTGGGGCGGGCCGAAGTTCCGCGTCAGCAGGCGCCGGATTCGGTCATGTTCGGGCGGGTCGATCCCGATGAAATTGGGCGGGAGCCCGGGAGGGCCCTCCTCCGACGTCTGCTCCGGGGTGTGGGCGCCCAGCTCCGGGAGGTTGCGCAGGTCCGAGCTGAGCCGTGGGTCGTGGAGCAGAGCGACGATCTCCCGGTAGGTGCTCACGACATAGCTCCCGTCCTCCTCGCGCGGCACGGGTGTCTTGCGCAGCTCGGCGTAGAGCGGGTACGGGTCAGCACGGTGGGAGGGATCGAGGATCTGCTGCCAGATGCTGGTCTGATCCATGGTGAGCGTCTCCCGCAACTCGGGGATCAGGGACGTGCGGTGGCCCGTGCAGGGGTCACAGGTACGTTCTGCGGACCAACGCGGCCCGCCGTTCGCTGGGTCCGTGACCGGTCACCACGACCGTGGCCTGAGGGGTGGGCCGTTCCGGGACCTCGGCCGCGACCGGGCGCCCGTCGGTGGACTGGTCGACGGTACGGAAGGACGGCGGGAACGGCGCCGCCCGGTCGATCAATCCTGCATAGAACTCCAGCCACTTGGCCTGGTTGAAGGCGACCGCCGCGGTGATCCGCCCGCGGTAGCCGTAGACGGCGACGAAGCGGCGCTCGGCCACCGATCCCTGGGCGATGACGACCTGGTCGGCATGGGTCGGGACGCCGACGGACTTGATCTCGGTACCGAACAGGGTGGACCAGAACTCCGGCAGCGCCAGGTGCGGCCAGCGCTCACTCTGGGCGCTGATCATGTTGTGCGCGGCGATCCCCGCCTGGGCGACCGCGTTGCCCCAGTGCTCCAGGGCGAGGTACTCGTAGTCGTAGACGGGGTGTGGGCAGCGGGCCACGTCGCCTGCGACGAACACATCGTCGGTCACGACGCCGTTGGCGTCGACAGCGCGGCACCCCGCATCGCACGCCACCCCCCAGCCCCCTGCCGCCAGCCCCGAGCCTTCCAGCCATTCGACGTTGCGGATGCTGCCGAGCGCGGCCACCGCCACTTCGACGTCCAGAGTGCTGCCGTCGGACAGACGGGCGCGCCGCAGCCTCCCGCTGTCGTCGCCTTCCAGCGCCTCGACCCGAACGCCGCACCGCAGGTCGACGCCATTGTCGCGCTGCATCTGCGCCGCGACCCCGCCGATCACCGCGCCCAGTGCCCCGGCCAGCGGAGCCGGCCCCCGCTCGAGGACGGTCACCGGCACATCGAGCTCGCAGCAGGCGGAGGCGACCTCGGAGCCGGTGAACCCGGCACCGATGACCACCACCCGGCCGGGTCCGGCTGCCAGCCGTTGCCGCAGCTCGTCCGCGTCTTCCGGCGTACGCAGTGCGAACAGCCCGTCGAGCCCGGCCTCCGCCTCGTTCGGCCACGGGCGGGCCCGCACACCGGTGGAGATGAGCAACCGGTCGAAGCCCACCTTCTCGCCATCGGCCAGGAGCACCTGCTTGCCGCTCAGGTCAAGACCCGTGGCCGCGACCCCGAGCCGCCAGTGAGCGTCGAGCTCGTCGCGGCGGGGCAGTCCGGTCCGCCGCGCCGGAACCCGGCCCATGAGGACCTGCTTGGACAACGGCGGCCGGTCATAGGGTGCGTGAGGCTCGTCCCCGATCACGGTCAGCGAGCCGGTGAAGCCCTCCCGGCGCAGCGTCCAACCAGCCCGCAGGCCGGCCAGGGACGCCCCGACAATGACGATGCGCCCCGTACGCCTGAACGCTTCCCCAGGGCCGGGGGCGGCCACGTGCGTCTCGGGCGCGGGCTGCCGGATCCGGGTGTCGTCACGGTCGAGGAAGATGGCTTGGACCGGGCAGGCCGCCGCGGCCCGCTCGACCTTCTCCCGCTGCGCGTCGTCCGGATCGGTGTCGTACAGCAGCGCCTCGTCCCCGTGGATGGCGAACACATCCGGCGCGGCGAATGCGCACTGTGCGTATCCCTGGCACCGTGTGAGATCCACGACGACCTTCATACGGACGCCCCTTCCGAGCCTTGCGGATCGGCCGTTTCGTCCCACCACCACGCGCGCACGCCATCGCGTCTGCATTTTCAGTGGAGCACGGCCCGCCACGGACGGCACCCCGCCGCGGGCCCGGCCGAAACGCCGCAACGGCAGGCTCTGACGGCCCGAGCTCCCTTTATGTCGGATATATGCGTGAAAGGTGCACAATCGAAGGAGAGGAGCACGGTGACAGAGCTCCGCCTGGAGGCTGATCAGATGCCCGGGACCCGGTCTCATTCGCGCTACGCCCCGGATCGGGGACTCACCACCCGCATGGTGACGACGATGTTCCTGATCGGACTGCTCTATGTCGTCTTCGTCGGCGTCCTGCTGGCCGTCCTCCGGGATTCATGGCCCATCATCCTGGTGATCGCGGGCGTTCTGTTCATCGCGCAGTTCTGGTTCAGCGACCGGATCGCGGCCTACAGCATGGGCGCCCGCGAGGTCACCCCCGAGCAGGCGCCCGAGCTGCACGGGGCCGTGGACCGCATCTGCGCCCTTGCCGACATGCCCAAGCCTCGCGTGGCGATCGCCGACAGCGATGTGCCGAACGCCTTCGCCACCGGCCGCAACCAGAACGCCGCGCTGGTCTGCGCCACCACCGGCCTGCTCCGCCGTCTGGAGCCGGAGGAACTGGAGGGTGTCCTCGCACACGAGCTGTCGCACGTCGCCCACCGCGATGTCGTGGTGATGACCATCGCCTCGTTCCTCGGCGTCCTCGCGGGCGTGATGATGCGTGTCTGGCTCTACAGCGGGCTCGGCCGGAACAGCCGCGACAGCAACACCGCCATCGCGATGCTGGTGATCCCCCTGGTCAGCGCGGTCGTCTACGTGATCAGCTTCCTGCTGACCCGGCTGCTCTCCCGCTACCGCGAGCTGTCCGCCGACCGCGCCGCCGCGCTGCTGACCGGCCGCCCGTCGGCACTCGCCTCCGCGCTCACCAAGGTGACCGGCCAGATGGCCAGGATCCCGACGCAGGACCTGCGCAAGGCGGAGCCGTTCAACGCCTTCTGGTTCGCGCCCGCGTTCTCCTCCAAGGAGAGCCTGGGCAGGCTGCTCTCCTCGCACCCGACGCTGGAGCAGCGCCTGGACCAGCTCGGCAGGATCTCGGCGCAGCTCGGCCGCACGTGAGAATCGCAAGCCGATCGTGAGGTTCTGCCCGTGGGACTCCTCGACACCATCCTCGGCCGCAGCAAGCCGGTACGTCCCGACCTCGACCAGCTCTTCGGCCTGCCCGCCGCCGCGATCACCCTCCAGGCGGGTGCCGGGTTCACTCCGACCGGCATCGGCTCGGTCTGCTTCGCCAGTGTCGAGGGCGGCGCCTTCGCCGGGGTTCAGGAGGAGGTACGGGAACTGCTCGACGCCGACACCGGCCGGGGCGGCATACCCGTCGAGTTCAGCCAGGACGCCTACGGCTACACCTGGCTCCTCGCCCGCCATCCCGCCGACGACACGGCTTCGCTGGTCAATGACCTGCACGCGGTCAACACCCTCCTCCAGGACGCCGGTTTCGGCCCGCAGCTGCTCTGCTCCCTGATCGGCTTCCGCGAGGCCGCGGGGGAACGCGCGCTGGCACTGGTCTATCTCTACAAGCGCGGCACCTTCTATCCCTTCGCACCGCTTCCCAAAGCCGGCGAGAGGCGCGACAACGCCCTGGAACTCCAGGTCAGGGCGTTGCTCGCGGACGACCTGCGGATCGAGACGGACCTGGGCCGCTGGTTCCCGGTGTGGGGCGCGCCGGGGCTCGGCGGGACGGATCACAGCGGCAGGAGCAGCTGAGCCCGTCCGATCTCGTGCACTGATCAGAACACCCGAAAGCGCTCGGCTCCGCCACGGCAGTGTCCTTGCCCTGGCGGAGCCTTCCGCTTGCCCGGCCCGGATCAGTGGCCGTCGCCGGCGACGACCGTGAACCGCTTGGTGAAGGTCCTGCCGCCGTCCCGGGACTCGTGGACGCCGGCCTGGGTGGCGGCCAGGATGTGCCGGGCGTCGACCGCTGTGAGCGCCTGGGTCTGTCCGCCGGGCACCGTGCCCGCCTTCTGCCAGGTGGCACCGCCGTCGGTGCTCCGGTTCAGCCCGCCCGAGTCGTCGAGTCCGTACAGCGCCTCGGGCGCCGCCCACGAGAGGAAGGCCATCGCCGGCTGCTTGCCTGCCGCGAAGGTCCTTCCGCCGTCGGTGCTCTTCGCGATCCCCTCGGCTGTGGTGGCCAGCACGATGTCCGGGTCGTCGGGGCTGACGGCGATGTCCAGCGCCTGGACGCGGGCGCGGTCGTCCCAGGCGGCTCCGTCCTTGCTGACGCGCAGCAGGGCGTTGGTGCTGTCGTAGCCGTAGATCGTGTGGTGGGCGTAGTCGAGAGCATGGAAGTCGGCTTCGCCGGCCGGCGAGCGGGTCTTCCAGGTCTTCCCTGAATCGGTGCTCTCGATCAGCCCGCGGTTGGCGGGACCGCCGGTGCCGGGGGCGGGGTGGCCGCTGGCCAGGAAGGTCCTGGCCTTGGCCACGGTGAAGCCCATGAAGTCGTCGTTGCTTCCGCCGACCCGCACCGCTGCGCCCTCCTTGCCCGGGGTGAAGATCCCTTCGTGGGTGGCGACGTAGAGCTGCTGGTCGGCGGGGTCGATGCCGAGGCCGTGAACGTGGCCGTGCAGCGCCGCGGATGACTCCGTGGCAGTGGTGCCGGAGTCACCGGGGTCGGCGGAGTTGCCGGGATTGCCGGGGTTGCCGGGGTTGCCGGAGCAGGCGGTCAGCGCGAGTGCGAGCGCGAGGACCGCTGTGGCGGCGAGGGGCCGCTTCCGTGTGTTCTTCATCTTCCTTGTCCTGCCGAGGATGGGGGCGTAC
>NZ_JBSGZO010000107.1:0-21619 GCF_053611045.1 Streptomyces sp. NPDC054841
GCCTGGGAGGTGCCCCCACCGCCTTGCGATCGCACGCACCAGACGCCGCGGGCCCCGCCCTCCGGGCGGACGGCGCTACTTTCGCAACACGCCCTCGTCGGCCCACGCCGCCGTAGCGGCATATCGCTACAGCCGACGCCCACGATCCGTACGCCGCGTTCGCACTGCCTCGCCGGCCAACCGAGAGGATCGCCGGTTGGAGGTCCCCCCGGACGAAGTCTGGGGGAGGGTGCAGAGCGGCTTGCGCAGCGTGTTGCCGCGGGCCAAAGCCTCGGGCACCCAGGGGAAGCGCGGCACTGTCGGACACGCGCCGACCGCGTCACAGGTGCGGGCGAGTGTCCCCAGATCGGCGCCGTGCAGCGGCCACAGCGGCGCCGCGTAGAGGTGGTCCCAGCAGGCGTGGGCACGCGGTCTGCGCGACCGGCGCAGCTCCGCCGGGGTACGTGTGCGGATGGACGGACTGTTCCGCCGGGCGCCGCTCATCGGCGCGGGGAGGCGGACCTCCAGTTCGGTCGATGCATGTCGTCTCGGCGATTGATCGGCTCGCCCGGGCCCCTCGGCTGTGTCATCGCGCCACGGGCGCGACCAGCACGCCCCCCATGGCGCGTGCCACCACGAAGGATTGCCCCTTGACCGCCCGCGCGTCCAGCGCAATTCGGTGGGTGCCGGGCTCCAGCATCCCGTCGAAGACGTCGTGCGTGTGGGTGCGGTGGAGCCGGTCCAGGCGGTACGCGACAAGGTGGACACGGCAGGTGGAGGTGACGGTCACCGTCGCCTCACCACCGGCCGCCGTCAGCCCGGTCAGCCGACGGCGCGCCGACGGGTGGTCGAGGGCGTGCTCTATCTGGGCGACCAGGAGCGGGATGACCGGGGCGAGCCCGTCCACGTACGCGACATCCACCCCGGCCTGTGCGAAGACGGCGCGCACCGCAGCCCGTTCGGGCTCGCCGACCGCGCGGCCGAAGGCGACGGCCCCGTAGGTGCGGAGCTCCTCGGCGGGGACTCCGGCCGCGTCATGGGCGATCTCGGCGCCGATGCCGATGGTGCGCAGGGCGGCGGCGAGCTTGGCGAGGACGGCGACACGGGCGCCGATCAGCAGGACGCGACGGCGCGGCCGGTCCTCCTCGTCGTCGAGGAGCCGTTCCAGCTCCGTGCGGTACTCCCCGCCGCGGAAGCGGAACGGCCCTATCCCGCGGTAGCCGTTGAGTTCCAGGTCGGCGGTCTCGTCGGTCTGCCAGGCGAAGTCCCGCCAGACGATGTCGTCCCCGTCGCGCTCGATGACGGCGGTGACGGCGCCGCAGTCGAGTCCCTCGCACTCGGGGCAGCCGTAGATGACGTAACGCCCGCCGGGCAGCGGGGCCTCGGCCTCCAGCAGCAGAGCGCGGACCTGGCGGGTGAAGATCGCGGGCGGGATGTCGGAGGCGAGCGGGGAGACCGCGTCGAGGTCGGAGAGCTGGAAGAGAAGCGGGCAGCCGTCGACGATGAAGTCCATGAAGTCCCGGTGGATCTGGTAGCCACCATCGGCCAGGACTCCCCCGGCTCGCATTGCCGGCGCCAGGGCGAAGGTCGCGTACTCGGCAGACATGTCTGGAGTATCCCCAGCTGTGACGTGATGTGAGCACGGCATCTTCGATTCCGCTACGGTCCGGCCATGAGCGGCGAGGTGAGCGACGCGGGCGATGTGATCGTGGTGGGCGGCGGGGTCGTGGGGCTGACGACCGCGGTGGTGCTCGCCGAGGAGGGCCGCCGGGTGCGGCTGTGGACCCGTGAGCCGGCGGAAGCCACCACGTCCGCGGTGGCGGGGGCGTTGTGGTGGCCGTACCGGATCGAGCCCGAGGCGCTGGTCGGCGCGTGGTCGCTCGCGACGCTGCGGGTGTACGAGGAGCTCGCCGCGGACCCGGACGGGACCGGGGTGCGGCTGGTGGCCGGCGTGCAGTCCGGGGCCCGGCTCGACGCCCTGGGACCGTGGGCGCGGGAGTTGGCCGGTCTGCGGGACCTGGCGCCCGGTGAGGTGCCGGGCGGTGGCGGGCCCGCGCTCGGGGCCCGGCTGCCGTTGATCGACATGCCCGTGCACCTGGGCTGGCTGCGGACCCGGCTCGACGCGGCGGGCGGGACGGTCGAGACCCGCGCGATCACCTCGCTCGACGAGGCGGCGGCAGAGGGCGCCGTGGTGGTCAACTGCACCGGGCTCGGGGCGCGTGACCTCGTACCGGACCTGGAGATGTCGCCGGTCCGGGGGCAGTTGGTACTCGTGGAGAACCCCGGGATCGAGACCTGGTTCACGGCAGTGGACGAGGCGTCGAGCACGCTCACGTACTTCTTCCCGCAGCCCGGCCGGCTGATCCTCGGCGGCACCGCGGTGGAGGGTTCCTGGTCCCTGGAGCCGGACCCGGCGACCGCCGCGGCGATCGTGGAGCGGTGCGCGCGGGTCCGGCCGGAGATCGCGGACGCGAGGGTCCTCGGCCACCGGGTGGGCCTGCGCCCGGCCAGGGCCTCGGGGGTCCGCCTGGACGGCGCGCCGGGCGCGTACGGCACGCGACTGATCCACAACTACGGTCACGGCGGCGCGGGCGTCACCGTGGCCTGGGGCTGTGCCAGGGCCGCCGCCGACCTCGCCCGGTGAACGGACCTGGACCGGTGAACGCCCTTGGTGACGACCGGCAGCGGCCTCAGCTGCCCGGCGGGGTGGGACCGATACGGAGCTCGAAGTCGTCGTCGTACTTCTCGTGGCCGGCGATGACGGCGAGTTCGACCACCTCCTCACCTCGCCGGCCGCGCACGATCAGCGGGTCGTGGCGCAGATCGCGCATCAGCGCGACACACATGCCGATCATCACCAGGACGAAGGGCGCGGCCACCAGGATGGTCAGATTCTGCAGTCCGGCGAGCGCGTCGCCCTGCCCGCCGCCGACGAGGAGCATCACGGCCGCGACAGCACCGGTGACCAAGCCCCAGAAGACGACGACGAACCGGCCCGGTTCCAGGGCGCCCTTCTGGGAGAGCGCGCCCATCACGATGGACGCGGCGTCGGCGCCCGACACGAAGAAGATCCCGACGAGGATCATCACCAGCAGACTCATCGCCGTGGAGACGGGGAACTGCTGAAGCACGGCGAAGAGCTGTCCCTCGGGCGTCGTCTCCTTGCCGAGCCGCCCGCGTTCCTGGAGCGTCATCGCCGTGCCGCCGAAGACGGCGAACCAGCACAGGCTGACCGTGCTCGGCACAAGGATCACTCCACCGACGAACTGACGGATCGTCCGTCCCCGGCTGATGCGGGCGATGAACATGCCGACGAACGGTGTCCAGGAGATCCACCAGGCCCAGTAGAAGACCGTCCAGGTGCCCAGCCAGTCGCCGACGCCCGCGCCACTGGAGGCCTCGGTGCGCCCGGCCAGCTGCGGCAGTTCCCCGAAGTAGGTGGCGATCGACGTCGGAAGCAGGTCGAGCACGATGATGGTCGGCCCGGCGATGAAGACGAACAGTGCGAGGAGCAGCGCCAGCACCATGTTGATGTTGGACAGCCACTGGATGCCCTTCTCGACGCCGGAGACGGCGGAGACGACGAACGCGAGGGTCAGTACGGCGATGATGCCGACGAGGAGTGCCGTGCTGACCTTCTCCATCCAGCCCAGTTCGGTGACGCCGCTGCCGATCTGGAGGGTGCCGAGGCCGAGAGAGGCGGCGGAGCCGAAGAGGGTGGCGAAGATGGCCAGGATGTCGATGATCCGGCCGCCCGTGCCGTACGCGTGCTTTCTGCCGATGAGTGTTTCGAAGACGGCGCTGATGGTCTGGCGCCGGCGCCGCCGGTAGGTGCTGTACGCGATGGCGAGTCCAACGACGGCGTAGATGCCCCAGGGGTGCAGCGTCCAGTGGAAGAGGGTCGTGGCCATGGAGATCTCCATGGCCTCGGCGGCATCGGCCGGGCTGGTGCCGGGCGGCGGTGTGGCGAAGTGCGCGAGAGGTTCGCTGACGCCGTAGAACATCAGGCCGATGCCCATGCCCGCGCTGAACATCATCGCGACCCAGGAAACGGTGCGGAACTCGGGCCCCTCACCCTCCTGTCCGAGCGGGATCCTGCCGTAGCGGCTGATGGCGAGCCAGAGCGCGAAGCCGACGAAGCCGGAGGCGGCGAGGACGAACGCCCAGCCACCGTTGTGGATGAGGCCGGAGAGCATGCTGGTGGAGACGCTCTCCAGGGTGTCCGTGGCGACGGAACCCCAGATCACGAAGGCGAGCGTGAGGGCCGCGGTGACGCCGAAGACCACGCGGTCCGTCCGGGAGTTCCCGGACAGGCCGGGGAGGTCCGCCGTCACCGGCAGATCTCCCCGGCTGCCCGGTTTCCGTGCGTCGTGCGATTCGCCGGGCGATTCCTCGTGCGGCACAGGTGGCACCTTTCGGAGGTTCACGGAGCCTGGATTCGCTCTCCGTAAGCCCTCCTACCACAGGTGACGCGGGTCTCGTCGAATCAACAAGCAGTAACAGGATGTCCGGATGTGAGATGGTATGCCGCCCGCTCGTCGAGCAGGAGCGGTACAAGGGCACGCTGGGACTGCCGCAACGGTACGTACACTCCGTCACTGCCGGGCTTCGACAGGACGCCGTGCAGGGCGAGTTCGTCCTTCACGTCCGCGTACTGTCCGGCTGTGAGCCCGTAGCCGCAGGGCGGGTCCTGGAGGGTCTCTTCGGGGGTGGCCGGGTCGTTGTCGGCGCCGCCGATGTAGACCGGGCCACGGTCCGTGAAGCCCGCGAGGCGTGCGGCTCCCGTCGCGGCCTCGATCCGGCCGCGCCGCTCATCCACGAAGTCGAACGCGCCGTCCAGCGCGGCTCGTTGGGTCGCCACCCGGCGCCGGTTGTTGAGGGCCGCGTCCGCCTTCTCGGCGTCGGTCAGAGGGTCGACGCGGGTCTCCACGAGCAGTCCGACGGAGTGCTTGAGGCCCGCGGTGTTGCGCAGGATGCGCTCCTGACCGTCACCGGCGACCTGCTTCACCGGCTCACCGGTGACCGGATCGGTCCAGATGCCGTAGATGCCGCTGCTGAATCCGGCGTCGTGAGCGGCGGGCCGTACATAGGTCTCGGAGAGCGTGTGCGCTTCCTTGTGGACCCTCGGATCGGTGTTGAGATTGCGCGGCCAGAGTGAGAGCAGTTCCTTGTCGTAGTAGGAGGGCGTGGAGTTGTACTCGTGCAAGTCGTAGATCACGTCCGGGCGCCGGTCACGGATGACGGCGGCCAGGGCGCGGCCCTCGGCGGTCTTCAGGGCGATGTGGTCCCGGTTGATGTCGACCCCGTCCGCGTTCTCCCGGGTGTCGGCAGCGCGGCCGTCGGGGTTGGCGGTGGGGACGACGAGGACCGTCGTGCGATCCAGGAAGCGCCGGGTCCCGGCGTCCTTGGCGTACGCGAGGTCGCGGATGGTGGTGAGGCAGGCTTCGCGGCCTGACGGCTCGTCGCCGTGCTGACTGCAGATCAGCAGCATGGTGTTCGCCGTGGTCCGCTCGCCGCCGATGCGGACGAGCCGGAGCGGGCGGCCCTGCCCGGTCGTGCCGATGGTGTCCAGTGAGACCCGGTCGGCGGCCCGGTCGACGGCGGCGAGGAACTGCCACTCCTCGGCCTGACCGGTCCAGCGCGCGCCGCCCGAGGCTTCGAATCCGGTGCGCGGCAGGCTCTGCGCGGCGGGGGCCGCCTGGGCCGGCGCGGGCATCAGGGGCGCGGCGAGCGCGCAGACGGCCAGGGCGAGGGTGCGGATACGGATACGGCGGTTCATCGGTTGCTCGCTCCCGGGATCGGGCGGATCGGACGCGGCCCTGCGACACCGTCGAGACGGGACTCGCGCGCGGTGGCGGCCGGCGGGACAGCGCCTGTGGTGGCCCGCAGGAAGGCCGGGGCACCTCCGACGAAGGGCAGCCGTGCGGCGGTTCGGGCGAGATCGAGGGTGAGGCTCGGCCTTGTGGACGGAGGATCGATGAGGTCCCTGTCGGTGCCGGCGATGATGAGGGCCAGACGGTGACCTGCCGGGACGACGTGGTCGGTGGCGTGCAGATCGAGGGTGATGGTGTAGGCCGTGCCGGGTGTGAGCGGGCGGCCCTTGCCGGCCGAGGCGTGGTTGCCGAGATCGGCCCAGCCGCGGCTGACCACGGTGTGGTCGACGGCGGCCGTCCGGGCCGCGGTCTCCTTGAAGCAGGAGCTGTCACCGGCCGTGCTCGGGCCCCAGCAGGTGCGCCCGGGGAGGGTGGTGATGCCTTCGCCGGCGGCGGCGTAGTCACGGATGGTGTCCGGGCCGACGTCGACGAGGACCGCGGAGAGATGAGCGGTCGTGGTCGTCGGGGTGGCGGTGACGGTGACCGTGGAGGATCCGGAGAGCCGCAGGTCGCGGCTGAGCGGCCGGGTGACGAACCCGGACTTGGCCGGTGTGGCGCGGTCGATGTCGGCGGCCCAGTCGGTCTCGTCGAGTGCCGGGTCGTCGGTGAATGTCTCCGTGGCGCCGGGCGGTGCGGGCTTCAGGGCGAGTGTGCCGACGCCGGGTGTGGCGCCCTTGCCGGGGCGGACCGTGGTGGTGGCGGTGGAGCGTGGCGGCCAGACACGGTCGGTGGACCACTGGTCGGGAGCGCGCTCGATGTCGGCCATCGGCTGGCGGTCGATGCCGTTGTCGTAGCCCAGGAGGTAGTGGTCGAACCAGCGATGCAGCGTCGTGACCCACTCGCCGCGGCGGAAGTCGAAGGGGTCGACGTGTCCGGTCTGGGAGAGCCAGACCTTGCGCTCCACACCGTGGTCGCCGAGGGCGTCCCACCACTGCCCGAAGTGCTTCGGGCGTACGTTGAGGTCCTGCATGCCATGGACGGCGAAGACGCTGGCGCGGACGTTGCGGGCGTCCGGGACGTAGTCGCGTTCGCTCCACAGCCGCGTCCAGTCGCCGCTGCGCGGGGCCTCGTCGACGAGCCGCTGCTGGACGGCCTGGCAGCGGGCGCGGGCGTCGGGGCTGTTCACGTAGTTCGAGAGCCAGTCGGGGCCGGAGTCGTACAGCGGCGCGCCCTGGGCGAAGTAGTAGTCGTACCAGGAGGAGATGGCGGCGATCGGGACGACGGTCCTGAGGCCCTCGACCCCGGTCGCGGCGACGCCGTTGGCGATGGTGCCGTCCCAGCTCTTGCCGATCATCCCGACGTTGCCGGTGGTCCAGCCGGCCGTGGCGCGTTCGGCGCCGGTGCGGGTGGTGTAGGCGCGGGCGCGGCCGTTCAGCCAGTCGACGACGGCCTTGGCGGAGTGGATGTCGGAGCGGCCACCGACGTCGACACAGCCGTCGGAGCGGTTGGTGCCGGCGAGGTCGACGGCGACGAAGGCGTAGCCGCGCGGCACGAAGTAGTTGTCGTAGTAGAGCGGGAACTGGACGGGATTCCCGTTCGCGTCGTACGTCTTCTTCTGGCTCTCGTTGCCGCGCCCGCAGCAGGAGTAATACGGGCTGGCATCCATGATGACCGGTATCTTCCGGCCATGTTGCGCCGTTTCACGCGGCCGGACGATGTCGACCGCGACGCGGTCGGTCCTGCCGTCCCCGTCGCCGTCGAGCCGGGTGTCCACCCATACGGATTCCCGGATCGCGTTGTCGTACGAGTAGACGGGTCTGCTCTCGCGGGGCGGGGCGCTCTGGGCGCTCCCCGACGGTATGAGGACGGATATCAGGGCGGCCGTGGCCACCACGGCCGGCGATCTGCTCCAAAGGCGGGTGCCCCGCACACGTATCGGCATGGGCGGAAGGTACTCCGGTCAACTCCTGTGCGACAGAGGGCGGTAGAGAGCCAGAAGTGGACCGAAGCGATGGAAGGGACGACGGGCATCGTGTCGGCCGAATGGCGATCGTGTGACACAGGGGCCGTGGACATGACGGGGCGTCGCACGCATGAATAGGGTCCGAAGAGATCATCCGCCCCGACCAATTGGAGCATTCGTGCACCGCAGAATCCTCGTTCCGAGCGCGCTTGCGGCTTCTCTTCTGCTGGCGATCCCGGCGTCGGCCGCAGACTTCGAGCCCGGGGCATCGGGCATTGGCGACCCCTACTACCCGGCCAGCGGAAATGGCGGCTATGACGTCTCGCATTACGACCTGCGGCTGAAATACCAGCCCAAGACCGATCTGCTGGAGGGTACGGCGACGATTCTCGCCACCACCACGCAGAACCTTTCCCGCTTCAACCTCGACTTCGGCCTGAACGTCAGCGAGGTGCGGGTGAACGGCCGGAAGGCCGCGTTCGCGAAGAGCGGCGACCAGGAGCTGGAGATCACCCCGGCCTCGCCGCTGGAGAAGAACCGGCCGGTCTCGGTGGTCGTCCGGTACTCCCGCAAGCCCTCCGAGCTGAAGATCGGCGGCTGGAGCGCCTGGCAGCGCACGCCGGACGGCGGCGTCGCCGCCCAGGAGCCGCACTCGGCGGTGTGGTGGTTCCCGTCCAACGACCATCCGCTGGACAAGGCGACGTACGACATCTCCGTCTCGGTGCCGGACGGCACCCAGGCGATCAGTAACGGCGTGCTGCAGGCGCAGAGTTCACGGCTCGGCTGGACGCGTTTCGGCTGGCGGTCGAACAAGCCGCAGGCGACGTATCTCGCGACCCTCGCGGTGGGCAAGTTCGACATCACGACCGACAAGACCGCGAAGGGACTGCCGGTCCTCAACGCCTACAGCAAGGACCTCGGCGACAACGCGGGGGCGGCGCGGGCCAGCGTCGAGCGGACGACCGAGATCGCGGAGTGGCTGGAGGAGGTCTTCGGGCCGTATCCGTTCAACGCGCTCGGCGGCTACGTCCCGAACGTTCCGAGCGGCTTCGCGCTGGAGACGCAGACCCGCCCGTTCTACAGCCCGCGGCAGTTCGCCAATGGCGCGAACGTCTCGGTGGTCGTCCATGAGCTGGCCCACCAGTGGTACGGGGACAGCGTCTCCGTCAAGGGCTGGAAGGACATCTGGGTCAACGAGGGCTTCGCCCGCTACAGCCAGTGGCTGTGGTCGGAGAAGGAGGGCGAGGGCACGGCGCAGGAGCTGGCGGACTACATCTACGCCCTGCACCCGGCCGACGACCCGTTCTGGACGGTGAAGCCCGGCGACCCCGGCCCTGACAAGCAGTTCGACATCGCCGTCTACGACCGTGGTGCGCTCACCCTGCAGGCGCTGCGGGGCGAGATCGGTGACGAGGACTTCTTCGCGATCCTCAAGGGCTGGCCGACCGTGAACGCGAACGGCAACGGCAGTGTGGACGACTTCGTGAAGTACGCCGAGAAGGTCTCCGGCAAGCCGCTCACGGAGCTCTTCGACGCCTGGCTGTACGAGCCGTCGAAGCCGGCCGCCCCGGCCGCGGCGGGCGAGCGGATCACCGCCCGTGCCGACGTCCGGCCGGCGCAGCCGAAGTCCTGGAAGAAGATCGCCGCGACGAACACGATCCACGACCACTAGGTCCTGTCGTTTGGATCAGGCCGGATCAGCGAGCGGGGTCTGGCGCGTGCAGGGCCACGGCCACTGACGTGGGTTTTGATGGTGCCGTCGCCCCTTCGGGGGCGGCGGCACCTGCGGTTACCCTCGTGTCGATACGGTCCGACGCGCCGACGAGGAGCATCCGTTGTCCGATCCGACCACTGGAGCCCGGCCCACGCTGGAGGCCGTCGCCGCCCGCGCCGGGGTCTCGCGGGCGACGGTCTCGCGCGTCGTCAACGGCGGGGCCGGTGTCCGCGCACCGTTGGCGGACCGGGTGCGCGAGGCGGTGGCCGAGCTCGGCTATGTACCGAACCATGCGGCACGGAGCCTGGTCACCCGGCGCAGCGGGGCGGTTGCCGTGATCATCGCCGAGCCCGAGTTCCGGGTCTTCTCGGATCCGTTCTTCGAGCGTCAGGTGCGCGGCATCAGCCGGGAACTGGCCGCCCACGACTCCCAGTTGGTGCTGCTGTGGGTGGAGGGACCCGACGACCAAGACCGGATCGCCCGCTATCTCGGCGGCGGCCATGTCGACGGGGCGCTCGCCTTCTCCCTGCACGAGGACGACGCGCTGCCTTCCGTGGTCCGCGGGTCGGGGGTGGCCGCCGTCTTCGGGGGCCGTCCGGGCGGGCCGGGAGCCGGCTCCGAGCACGCGGTCCCGTACGTCGACTGCGACAACCGCGGCGGCGCCCGGGCTGCGGTACGCCATCTGGTCTCCCTCGGCCGCACCCGCGTCGCGCACATCGCGGGCCCGCGCGACCAGACCTCCGCACTGGACCGGCTCGACGGCTACCGTGACGTACTGCCCGAAGCCGACCCGGCGTTGACCGCCCAGGGCGACTTCACGGCGGAGAGCGGCGCACGTGCGATGGCCGGGCTGCTCGACGGTGGCGCCGCGCCGGACGCCGTGTTCGCATCGAACGACCTGATGGCTTCGGGCGCGCTGAGAGTGCTGCGCGAGCGCGGGCTGCGGGTCCCGCAGGACATCGCCCTGGTCGGCTTCGACGACATGACCCTGGTGGCCGAGACCACCGACCCGCCGCTCACGACGGTCCGTCAGGACATCGAGGGCAACGGGCGGCTGATGGTGCGGCTGCTGATGCGGGTTCTGAACGAGAGCGAACCGGGGTCCGGCACCCCGGCCTCGGTGATCACCCCGACGACGCTGGTGCGCCGCGCCTCGGCGTGAGCCGGGCCGCTTCGCGGGCCGCCCTTCGGGCCTGCCTCGCCAGCGGCAGATAGCGCAGCCGCTCGGGGAGGACGGGCACCACGGCCCGTACGACGCGGCCGAAGCGCCGCAGTCTGCGCTCCTGCGCATCGGTCCAGGGGAGCCCTATCGCCTCGCGTGCGTCGGGCGGCATCAGACCGATGGTGACGAAGCGCCGGAAGCGGGCGAGCGGCGGCAGGATCAACGGCCAGGAAGCGCGCAGCAGCAGCCTGAGCAGGAGCGGCCCGCGGTCCGGCGGCGGTACGGGGCGGTCGGTCGCGGTGAGGTCCTGCACGACGGCGGTCGCCTCGAGTTCGTCGGCGAGGACCTTGCGGTAGTAGGGCCAGAACTCCTCGATGGTCTGCGGCATGTCCCGGTCGTGGATGCCGAGGATCCGCCCGACCTGCAGCCACTCCGCGTACATCCGGCGCTCATGCGCCGGGGTGAACGGCCGGTACAGGTAGCGGGCGGCGTGCTGGTAGACGGGGAAGCCGGTGGCGTGGACCCATGCGTAGTACTCGGGGGTGAGCGCGTGGTACCGGCGGCCGCGGGTGTCGGTGCCCTGGATGGTCCTGTGCAGTTGCCGCAGCCGGCGGCCCTCCTCGGCCGCGGCTTCGCCGCCGTACACCCAGAGCTGGAGCGAGCGCAGGGAACGCTCTCCGCGTCCCCACGGGTCGGTGCGGAAGACGGAGTGCTCGTCGACTCCGGCGCCGACGGCGGGGTGCGCGACCTGCATGGTGAGTGCGGCGGGCAGCATCAGCAGTCCGCGGATGTCGCCGGCGAGGTTCCACAGCACACCGCCGGGCGGTGGCGGTACGGGATCCGGCGGCCTGCTCATGCATGCGCTCCCAGGGGTCGTCGGTGGCGGGACTCCGAGCCGGTCCCTCTCTCCGTTCCAGTATGCGATCACGCCCGTGGTTAGTGTGAGGAGCCCCGGCACCTGACCTCTGGAGCTCCCATGACGCACCTCGGGATTCTCGCGCACAGCGCGGAAGGCGCGGCGCTGTGCTTCCGCGAATTCTGCCGGGAGGGCTTCCGTGAGCTGGGACCGCACGACCATCCGGATGTGACCCTGGACTGCATCGCGCTCGCGCGCAGCATGCCCGCGTGGGCTTCCGGGGACCACGCCACGATCCGGGCCACGCTCGCGGAGAGCGTACGACGGCTCTCGGGCGCCGGCGCGGACTTCTTCGTCTGCCCGGACAACACCGCCCACGAGGCCCTGGAGCTGCCCGGGGAGGACCTCGCCCTGCCCGGACTGCACATCGCCGAGGTCGTCGCGGAGCGCGCCGCACAGGACGGGCGCACGCGCGTCGGCGTCCTCGGCACGCGGTATCTGATGGACGGCCCGGTCTATCCCCGGGCCTTCGGCAGCCGTGGGATCGCCGGCGAGGTGCCGGGGGCGGAGGACCGTTCGGTCGTCGACCGGATCATCTTCGAGGAGCTGGTGAACGGCGAGTTCACGGACGCCTCACGCGAGACGTACGTCCGTGTCATCGAACGGCTGGCGGGGCGCGGCTGTGACGCTGTCGCGCTCGTCTGCACCGAGATCCCGCTGCTGGTGACGCCGGACGTCTCACCCCTGCCGACGCTGGATTCGACGCGGCTGCTGGCCCACGCGGCATTCGAAACGGCCGTCGGCAGGCGGCCGTTGCCGGTGTGGCGCGGCGGCCCCCTCTGAGTTGTCCCCTCCGAGTTGTCCGTACAAGTTCCGCGGATGGTGAACCTCCGGAAAGAATTCGGGCACCTAACGGTTACCCGAAGGTAACTCCCGCTGCTTTGATGTGCGCGCCGGTTCAATACCCCCCATCAGAAACGGGAGTTCCAGTGCCGCAATCCGTGCTCCGCCGTATATCCGGCGCAGCCCTGGCCAGCACCCTCGCCGCCGCCACCCTCGCGGTGGCCGCGCCCTCGGCGTCCGCCGCGCCCGCCGCGGAGGCCGCCGCCGCGACGCCGTCGCTGAAGGTGCTGACGTACAACGTCTTCCTCTTCAGCAAGACCCTGTACCCGAACTGGGGCCAGGACCACCGAGCCGCCGAGATCCCGAAGACCTCGTTCTTCCGGGGCAATGACGTCGTCGTGCTCCAGGAGGCGTTCGACAACTCCGCCTCCGACGCGCTGCAGCAGAACGCCCGCGCCCAGTACCCGTACCAGACCCCGGTGATGGGCCGCAGCAAGAGCGGCTGGGACGCGACCGGCGGCTCGTACTCCGCGACGACTCCGGAGGACGGCGGCGTCACCATCCTCAGCAAGTGGCCGATCCTGCGCAAGGAGCAGTACGTCTACAAGGACGCCTGCGGCGCCGACTGGTGGTCCAACAAGGGCTTCGTGTACGTGGTGCTCGACGTGAACGGCACCAAGGTGCATGTCGTGGGCACGCACGCGCAGTCGACCGACCCGGGCTGCGGCGCGGGTGAGGCGGCGCAGATGCGCAGCCGCCAGTTCAAGGCGATCGACGCGTTCCTCGACGCCAAGAACATCCCGGCCTCGGAGCAGGTGCTGGTCGCGGGCGACTTCAATGTGGACTCGCGCACGCCCGAGTACGCGACGATGCTGGCGGACGGCGGCCTCACCGGCGCCGACTCGCGCACCGGCCACCCGTACTCCTTCGACACGCAGGACAACTCGATCGCGTCCTACCGCTACCCGGACGACCCGCGCGAGGACCTCGACTACGTGCTCCACCGGGCGGGCCACGCCAAGCCGGCCGGCTGGAACAACAACGTCGTCAAGGAGCAGAGCGCGCCCTGGACGGTCTCCAGCTGGGGAACGGACTACACGTACACGAACCTGTCCGACCACTACCCGGTCACCGCGTCCGGGCAGTAGCCGCCCGGCAGCGGGCACGGGGCCGCAGCCTCGCGGGAGCAGGCGCGGGGCAGTAGCCGCGAGACCGTAGTCGCAAGCCTTTCGCAGCTGGTCAGAGGCCGCTTTTCGACAGTGGCTGCAAGGCTGTCCGGCTGCCATGGTGGTGTCCATGACGGGTCATGGGCACAGTCACAGCCACCGGCATGGACACCACCATCACCACCATCACGGCGAGCGCATCGACGCCGCGCTGGAGGCCTCCTCCGACGGCCTGCGGACGCTCTGGTTCTCCTTCGGGATCCTCGCCGCGACCACCGTCGTCCAGGCGGTCGTCGCGGCATTGTCCGGATCGGTCGCGCTGCTGGGCGACACCGTCCACAACGCGACCGACGCGCTGACCGCGCTCCCGCTCGCCCTCGCCTTCGTGCTGGGCCGGCGGGCCGCCACCCGCCGCTACACGTACGGCTTCGGGCGGGCGGAGGACCTGGCCGGGGTCTTCGTCGTGCTGGTGATCGCCTCGTCCGCCGTCTTCGCCGGGTACGAGGCCGTCCGGCGGCTGCTGGAGCCGC
This sequence comes from Streptomyces sp. NPDC054841, assembly GCF_053611045.1. Taxonomy (NCBI): domain Bacteria; kingdom Bacillati; phylum Actinomycetota; class Actinomycetes; order Kitasatosporales; family Streptomycetaceae; genus Streptomyces; species Streptomyces sp. NPDC054841. The sequence goes on from NZ_JBSGZO010000107.1 coordinate 14,027, forward strand.
AGGACGTCAGCCACCTGCCTGCCGTCGCCGCGGCCGGACTCGTGGGCTTCGCGGGCAACGAGTGGGTGGCCAGGGCCCGTATCCGTACCGGAAGGCGCATCGGCTCCGCCGCACTCGTCGCCGACGGACTGCATGCCCGCACCGACGGGTTCACCTCGCTCGCCGTGCTGCTGGGCGCGGGAGGCTCGGCGCTGGGATGGCGGTATGCCGACCCGCTGATCGGACTCGTCATCACCGGCGCGATCGTGCTCGTGCTGCGGGGCGCGGCACGGGAGATCTGGCACCGGCTGATGGACGCCGTGGACCCCGCGCTGGTGGACGAGGCCGAGCACGCGCTCTCCCATGTCGAGGGCGTACGTGCGGTGGGAGCCGTACGGATGCGCTGGCTCGGGCACACCCTGCGCGCGGAGACCTCCGTCGAGGTCGACCCGGCGCTGACGGTCGTCCAGGCCCATGCGGTGGCCGTGGCCGCCGAGCACGCGCTGCTGCACGCCGTGCCACGGCTGGCGGGCGCGACCGTCCATGTCGACCACGGGCACACGACGGCCCAGGACCCGCATGCGGCCCTGGCCCATCATTTCGCGTAGCCGCGTAGCCGCGTAGCCGCGTAGCCGCGTAGCCGCGTGGATGTGGCGCCCTGGAGCCTCTCGTCCGGATCTTGCCGGGCCCCGCGGCGCGTGGAAGGCTGACGCGATGAGTACGGATCTTGTCGACTGGTCGTCGATCGCCGCCGAGGGCTTTCCCTTCCCCGACGCCGTACCGGCTTCCCGGCTCAGTGACGAGTTGTCGGCCATGCTCGTGTCTCCTGACCCTGAGGTCCGTGACGACCATGCCTACACCGCGGCCGCGCGCTGGATACGGGAAGGGCACCTGGACGAGGTCCTGGAAGACCTCGGCGACACTGCCGCGGACCGTTTCACCCATCCTGAGATTCAGGCCCGAACCTTCGCTCCGCTCGTGCTCCGGTGCGTTCTGACGCGCGCGGACGCCGTTCCCGGCGCCGTGCCGGAGTGGGCCGTGGAGCGCTGGTACGCCGGTTTCGCTTCCTGGTACCCGACGGAGCGCGACACCCGCGGCTGGGACGACTCCCTCGGCTGGCTGCACGCCGTCGCCCACGGCGCCGACGCGGCCGCGGCGTTCGCACGGGCCCTGCCTGCCCGCCGCACCGAACTGCTGGAACTGTGCGCCCACCGGATGACGGCAGCACACGCCGACTACCGCTATGAGCAGTTGGAGGACGCGCGCCTCGCCCGCGCACTCAGCGGGATTCTGCTCGCCCCTGGCCTGACGGCCGAGCAGGCAACCGCCTGGTTGAGCGTCGTCGCGGACGCCCTCGAAGGCGGCGGCCCCGGCCCCGTCCCACCGTGGGCCTTCAACACCTTCGCCACGCTTCAGTGCCTTCATCTCCACCTGACCCGCGGCCTCGCCGACGGAGGCGTTCCGCCGCACGCTCCGGTGGTGGCCTCGCAGGTTGCCGCGATCCTGCGGCTGCCTTACAGCTGGCTCGCCTGACGTTCGGGTGCGTGGCCACGGACGTGGGCTGGCGGGGCTGCGGGGCTGCGGGGCTGTGTGAACCGGCCGGACCGCGCGTGTCGTCGTCCAGGACCGGCCCTGGGCCGCCTACCGGTACGCCCCGGCCACGTTGTACGCGTAGAGGGCGACGAGTGCGATCACGCAGACGATGACCACCCAGGACCCGAAGCCCCTCTTGGGTCCCTTGGATCGCTCGGATCCCCTGGATCGCTCGGGCGGGCGGCCGGACCGGGCCGGGCCGCTCGCCTGCATCGCGCCGGGCACGGCATCCGCGGCCGCTTCGGCCAGCAGCCGACGGCAGATCGCGGCGAGTTCGCTCGTCCCGGCGGTGAGATTCGCGACCACCTCCGAGCGCGCCGGGGCAGTCGTCCCCCCGTCGAGGATCCGGCCCGCACGGACGAGAACCTCGTCCCGGCCGCCCCTGGGGGCAAGGCTGATCCAGCGCTGGACGTGCTCCCCCCGGATGACCACGCCTCCCGCCCTGTCGCGGTACACGGTGTGCTCACGCCACAGGATCTCCGCCAACTCCGTGGCAGTCTCCCTCAGTTGCGCGCTCATGCCCTCCCCCTTTATCGCGCGGCAAATCGAACAAGCACCGCACTCTAGCGCCAGGTACACGCCAAGCCACGGGTGGGGCTACGCGTCGTGGTCGTACACCGTGACCGCTATGTCCCGCGCGGTGAGCCGCTCCGCTATCAGTGGCTCCACCCTCGTCCAGGTGCCGCCCGCCAGCCCGCAGCCGATGCGTGGCATATGGACCGACGCACCGAGCTCCATCGCCTTGTCGGCGACCGCGGCGAGGGCCGAGCCGATCGCCTCGTAGCGCACGGGCACCCCCTTGCTGCCCGTGCGCATGCCCCGCTGCCCCACCATGTTCGCCACCCACACATAGCGGCTGACCTGGACGAACTGGACCGCGCCCAGCCCGAAGTCGTTCTGCGCCCGCTCGCGGTGCCAGCGCCGGTACGCCGCCTCGGGCTCCGGCCAGCGGCGGGATATCGCGACGACGAACCCCTTCCCCCAGCCGCCCAGGTCGTTGCAGACATGCGCGATCAGCTTGACGCCCTTGCCGTGCGGCGCGGTGGCGTCCCCCCGTACATACGTGATCCCCGACATGCCATCACCGTACGGGGCACCTATGACAAAGATTGCCTGCGTCTACCGGAGACGGCACGACAGCCGGCTGATGCCTACACCCGCACGGCTCACCCGCCGAGGCACCGCCGCCAGAGACGCCGAGCGGTCGCCAGGCGAATCGTCACCACGACAGTGCAGTTCGGCATGGTCTGTGGTCGCTCTGACATAGCCGCACCGACACTCCCCGACGCGAGGCTCTGATCAGCCGCACCGTGTGGCTGCGGTGCATTGCGAAGGAGTCGTCACATGGGTCGATACGACCTCGCCCTCATCGGATTCGGCGGTGTCAACCGCGCACTCTGCGAGCTCATATCCCAGCGCGGGGACCGCCTTGCCGAGGAACTGGGCTTCGCCCTGCGCGTCGTTGCGATCACCGACCTGCGGGCCGGTTCCCTGGTCGACACCGACGGCATCGACCTGGCTCCGCTGCTGGCCACCGAACCTGGCGAGCCGGCCTTCGCCGGCCTGCCCGGTGGCAGCGCCGACCCGCGCAACGAGTGGGTGATCCGCGAGGTCCCGGCCGACGTCGTCGTCGAGGCGACCTTCACCAACCCCACCGACGGCGAGCCCGCCCTCTCCCACGTGCGCTGGGCTCTGGAGGCCGGCAAGCACGTATGCACCACCAACAAGGGCCCCGTCGCCCTTGCCGGCCGGACGCTGAAGCAACTGGCTTCCGAGCACGGCGTCGGCTTCGAGTTCGAAGGCTCGGTTCTCAGCGGGACCCCGATTCTGCGCACTGCCGAGCGCATGTTCGGCGGCCTGGAGATCACCGGCGTGCAGGGCATCATGAACGGCACCTCGAACTACATCCTCGGCCGGCTCGAGGAGGGTATCGATCTGCCGGCAGCCATCGCCGAGGCCCAGGAGCTCGGATACGCCGAAGCCGATCCCACCGCCGACATCGAGGGCCACGACGTCCAGCTCAAGGTCATGATCCTGGCCAACGAGGTCCTCGGCGCCGGCCTCTGCCGCGAGGACGTCTTCTGCGAGGGCATCTCCAAGATCACCCCGCAGGATGCGCAGGACGCCGTATCGAAGGGCCTGCACTGGAAGCTGGTCGGCACGGCCACCCGCCGGGCAGACGGTACCGTCGACGCCCGCGTGGCCCCCATCGCGCTGCCCGGCCACCACCCTCTCGCCGGAATCTCCGGACCGGTCAACGCGGTCGCCTTCCACACCGACCTCCTCGGCACCGTCACCGTGTCGGGACCCGGCGCCGGCCGCATCGAGACCGCCTACGCCCTGCTGTCGGACATCATCGCCATCCACCAGCGCCACCACGCGGACGACGACACCGCACCACTGCCCCGTGTTCTTCAGGAGACCCACCGTGGCTGACACCGCCGTGACCCCCCGCATCGAGCTCGGCACCGACATGGCGCCCGTACACAACCCCTACACCGGCGAAGTCATCGCCTCGGTCCCCACCGACGACGCGACCGCAGTCGACGCCATCCTGCAGCGGGCCCGCTCCGGCCGCCGCCTCGCGGCCGCGGTGTCCCGCGTCACCCGGGCCTCCGTCCTGGAGCGCACCGCCCAGCTGGTCGAGCGACGGGCCGAGTCCTTCGCCGAGCTGATCGTCAACGAGGCGGGCAAGACCATCACCCAGGCCCGCAAGGAGGTCGCCCGCGCGGTCAACACCCTCGCGCTGTCCGCGGCCGAAGTACGGCGCAACGCCGGCGAGGTCATCCCCTTCGACTCCTACGAGGGCTCCGAGAAGCGGCAGGGCTGGTTCACCCGCGAACCCCTCGGCATCATCGCCGCCATCACCCCCTTCAACGACCCCCTCAACCTGGTCGCCCACAAGCTCGGCCCGGCCATCGCCGGCGGCAACGCGATAATCCTCAAACCGTCCGCCCTCACTCCGCTGTCCGCCCTGCGCCTGGTCGACACCCTCATCGAGGCCGGGCTGCCCGAGGAGATCGTCACGGTCGTCAACGGCGGTGCCGACATCGGGGCCGCGATCGTCAGCGCCCCCGACGTGCGCATGGTGTCGTTCACCGGCGGATTCGCCACCGGTGAGGCAATCTCCCGCTCGGCCGGCCTGAAGAAGCTGGCCATGGATCTCGGCGGCAACGCACCGGTCATCGTCACGGACGACGCGGACCTGGACGCGGCGATGGAGTCGTGCGTCTCCGGTGCCTTCTGGGCCGCGGGCCAGAACTGCATCGGCACACAGCGGATCCTGATCGCGGCGGAGGTGTACGAGTCCTTCCGCGATGCCTTCGTCACCCGCACGAAGCAGTTGCGCGTCGGCGACCCGCTCGACGAGCACACCGACGTCGGCCCCATGATCACCGAGGAGGCCGGGCGCGTCGTCCGGATGAAGGTCGACGCCGCGGTGGACCAGGGAGCTGCACTGCTGTGCGGCAACGAGCTGAACGGCTCCTTGTACGCGCCGACGGTCCTGGAAATGGTCCCGGCCAACTGCGCGCTCTGGCAGGAGGAGGCGTTCGCCCCGGTCGTCGTGCTGCAGCCCTTCGATTCCTTCGAGGACGCCATCGAGCAGGCCAACGCGATCGACTACAGCCTCCACGCAGGCATCTTCACCTCGCGCCTGGACCGGGCGCTGTCCGCGGCCCGGCTGCTGGAAGCCGGCGGGGTGATGATCAACGACTCGTCCGACTACCGGTTCGACGCGATGCCGTTCGGCGGATACAAGTACGGCAGCATGGGCCGCGAGGGCGTGCGGTTCGCCTTCGAGGAGATGACCCAGCCCAAGGTCGTCTGCATCAACCACCTGGACGAAGCACGGTGACCGCCTTCCGCATGGAGTGCGACTCCTTGGGCGCCCTCCCGGTACCGGCCGACGCCTACTCGGGGGGTGCACACCGCTCGGGTGGTGGACTTCCAGGCGAGCGGCATCCCGCCGGCGGCCCACCCGGCCCTGGTCAGGGCGCTCGCCACCGTCAAGCGCGGGGCCGCTACGACGTGGTGTCCCCGCTCGACCACGTCAACCGCTGCCGGCCGCAGCGCCCTGTCCTCCTCGCGGGCGGCTGACGACCCTGGACAGGGTGAGTGCTGTGACCGTGTCCCGTACGCCGGGCATCTGGGCGATGTCTTCCCAGATGTCCCGCACGCGTTCCAGTGAGGTCGCCTCGAGACGCACCATGATGTCGAAGTCGCCGCTGAGGATCTCGCAGATGACGACCTCAGGGATGAGTTTGAGCGCGGCCAGGACGTCGCTGCCGCGCATGCGGTCCTGGCGGTAGACGAGCACGAGAGCCGAGACGACGTCTTCACGGGCGTCGTCGCCGGACCGGACGATGGTGTAGCCGGCGATGTGTCCCTGTCGTTCCAATCGCTCGATGCGCTGGCGCACCGCGTTGCGGGACAGCAGTACCCGGCTGGCCAGCTCGGCATGAGGGATGCGCGCATTACGCGTCAGCTCGGCAATGATCTTCTCGTCGATGGCGTCCACGGTGAGCGGTCTCCTTCACAAATGAAGTCCCCCGGCAGCCAGGGCGCTGCCAGGGGCCGTACGACAAGGCCGGAACCCATCACGAGTGGGGATGGCGGCAGGTGGCTGTCCTGCGGCTCTCCAGAGGAGAGCAGCCGCTGCGCCAATGCCTGTGGGGAGTCAGCGGACGTGGGCAGTCACGGACTCGTCCGCGGCCCCGTATCCCCACAGTACGCGGATCGCCGGGATGCCTTCGGCGGCGGCGCTCAGCTGATGTCGACGAAGGCGGCGTCGATGCCGTGCGAGCTCGGTCTGCAGACCGACCTGGTTGGCGCCGGAGCCCTGCGACCCCTCGTGGACCCTCTCGCGGCTCTCGGGCCGTGCTTGCCAAGCCTGGATCACGACGAAGGAGACAGCCGATCATGGTGCCGACCATCCCGTTTTTGTGCCAACCATCAATCCTCGTCACAGCACCACTGACAATCCGCCCCGAAGTTTCCGAGCACTTTCACAACACTGGTGAGACAGCATTACTGTTGCATCGGATGGATGTACGGAGAAGGCGAGGGAGACCATGGCGACCGAGACCGAGGAGCCGACGCTGACCGTCGACGAACTGGCCGCGCGCGCCGGTGTCACCGTCCGCACCATCCGCTTCTACAGCACCCGGGGCCTGCTGCCGCCGCCTGTGATCGGGCCGCGCCGGGTGGGGCACTACGGCGCGGACCATCTGTCCCGGCTGGCTCTGATCGAGGAGCTGCAGCACCAGGGCATGACGCTCGCCGCGATCGAACGCTATGTCGAGCAGCTGCCGGCCGACCTGAGCGCCCACGAGCTGGCGATCCACCGGGCCCTCGTGGCTTCCTGGGCCCCTGAGTCGGCGGAGGAGACCACCCGCCAGGACCTGGAGCGCCGGGCCGGGCGGCCGCTGTCGGACCAGGATGTCGACCGGCTGGCGGCGATGGGTGTGCTGGGCCGCGGGAGCGCACCGGACGTGTTCCGGCTCGACGGCGGGCTGCTGCGTCTCGGGGTGGAGCTGCTGGACGTACCCATAGCGCACGAGACGATCCTCGCCTCCCGGGCTGTCCTGCTGGAGCACGCCCGTGCGGCGGCGCACGAGCTGACGCGGCTGTTCCGGGACGAGGTGTGGAACCCGTACCGGGAGCGCGAGTCGGACCCTCATCACGTCGCAACGATGAAGTCGCTGTCGGCCCATATGCAGCCGATGGTCATCCAGGCCCTCGTGACGGCGTTCCAGCGGTCGCTGAGGGAAGAGCTGCGTGCCGCGTTCGGCACCGAGGAGCACGGCGCCGAGGAGGAACGCGCCGAAGAGGACACTCCCTAGGGCCGGTCCGGTGGATCTTGCTGGGCTCGCGACGCCCTGCGACTCCGGCTCCTGTGCCGCCACCGTCCGGCCGAGCAACGCCGGTAGAAGTCGGCGAGTTCGCGGACGTCGGGCGCATCCAGCGAGGTGCCGCTGAGCACCAGTCGGGGCGATCGGCTCATGCCGAACACCCCGTTCG
>NZ_JBSGZO010000108.1:0-21540 GCF_053611045.1 Streptomyces sp. NPDC054841
GCTCCGGCCCCTGCCCGCCCTGAAGGCCCGGAAGACTCAGTCGGCAGTACGGAAGGACGGCAGGTTGTTGGGGTTGTTTCGTTCGATCCAACCCTTTCCGTCCGCCGCGATTCCTTCCAGGAGGCGGAAGGTATGGATGAAACCAGCCGCATTGAGGTTGATTTCGGCGATTTCCTGGGCGTTTTCGTCCGGCGCCAGTTGATGGGTGTCGGCGTCTTTGACACGAATGTTCCTGGCCGGCCCGTTGGTGAGGACGAGCTCCAGGTCGTAGCCGGTGTGGGTGCGTTCCGTGACCTGCACGGAGGACAACGCGTCGAACCGGTAGTTGCTTCGCTGCTCGTTCCCACGTTTTGCGTCGGTGAAATCGAATTCCGTGCTGATTTCACGAACGCCATCCTGTGTGACCAGGAAAAGACGGAAGCTGTAGCGCGAGTATCGCCAAGGACCGCCCTTCACACGCCCTCGCTTGTAGGGGCGTGCGGGTGTCATCAGGATGGTGTGGGTGATCAGGTCGCGCCAGGTGAGCTGGTAGTGGCGGAGTGCTTCGTCGACGAACAGCGTCTTGTCGCAGGTGAGCCAGGTCTCCATTTCCAGCTCACTGGGTCGCGTGGCGTCCAGGAACGACTTCCAGTTCTGGTACGCGACTTGCCGCGCGGTCAGCCGCTCTTGATATTCCTGGGTTTCCTCGGCCAGTCGGCGCTCTTCACCCCGAGCCTCCAGCCACGAGGACGCAGCCGCGCGTCCGGACCAGACCGCACCGGCTACGGCCAGGATGGCCAGCAGCATCTGCGACGCAACCGCACCTGAGGCCACTGTTCCGAGCAGGGCCAGAGTCGTGATGCCGAGAGTGATGAGGGCGACCACGCACAGCACCTTCGCCACCGCCGGCGTCTGGTTCTGGTGGCGGTGATCGAACAGAGTGCCTTTGTTGTGGCGGTCTCGGGCATCCTCAGCGAGGTAGCGGATCAGCCAGTTGACCCGGTCCACACTGATTCGGCTCTCACGGTAGAGAAGCGCGATCTCGGCGACGAGGCTGTTGCGGATGCGGACGGTACGACCGAGCCATTCGTGCGGGGCAAATCCGTGGGGCACGCGGGTACTGAAGTAGTGATCGAACGAATGACGGACGCGGTTCGTGAAGCCGTCACCAGTAGAGGCGGGATCGCCCATGTGCGGGATGTGGTATTCACGGTTCTTGTCCTTCAGCCGATGTTCCTGGTACCACCATCGGCGGCCGAAGTGAGCTGCGGTCAGGCCCGCACCGAGCGCCACCAGTAACTCGATGACCGCCGCAGCCGGATCCGCGACCAGCGCCAAGATCCAGAGGAATGCGGTGACGACGACGAACAGGCCGGCTCGGACTGGGAGAGCTGCCTGGGCGGCAGCAGCGGTGCTCGGACGGGGCGGCAGGGCCCGTGGCCCGATGGGGTCGGGTTCGAAATAGGCCCAGACCCGTTGGCCCCGGTCGTTGCCGAAGCGAGCTGTCTCGGCGCGCTCGCGGTTCTCGGCCCACAGGCTGTCCTTCAGCCCTCCGGTGAGTACGAGGTCGAGGTGGTGGAGGATCGCGTCACGCCGGCGAGGTGACAGGGCTCGTAACCGCTCCAGTACGCGTCCTGTTTCGCCGTCCGCGGTGCTGAGCATCGCCAGCAGTTCGAAAGCGATGCGCAGAGCGTCTTTCCAATCTCCCTCGGCGTAGGTCCGTACGAGCCCGGAGGCATGGTGCAGCCGCTGGAGTTCTTCGGTGCTGAGGTCGTGGTAAGCGCGTGCACTGAGCATGGCAAGCACCCAGTGGAAACGGACCTCCGCGTTGTCGTGTCCGTGGGCGATCGCGTCACTGATCATGTCGCGAGCACGGCTGGGGATGCCATCCTTCAGGAACCGCACACCCACCTTGTACTTTTCCTGAGGCGATGCATCCGGATGGACGAAGTAAACGTTGGAGTTGTGTACGGTCTCGGCCTGGATTCCGACGGTGGAGTCGTATGCGGCCGAAGTGTGCGTGACACTGCTGCCGTCGATCATGACAAGTCACCCGCCGCAACAAGCAGTGGTGCCAGCCTGGCCACCAGCTCGGGAAACTCTGCGATCAGACCGCGTAACCTCTTGAGAGCCATGGTCGCCCTCTTGGACGATTCGGGAGTGTTCTCCACTGCCGCCCGGCGGGCAAAGCCCAGCTCGGCCAGTGCCTCTCGGTGGGTGTCGTCGTCGAGGGCGCCCTCGGCGTAGTGACGCTTCAGGTGCTCACGGAGACCGTCCAGTTCCGCGACCAGGTCCGCGGGACTGGTCACCTTCGGGTCCGCGTTCAAGTAGACGCTGCTCTCCTTGACCGAGCCGGCCATGATGCCAACGGTGCTGTTATGGGCGGTGTTGCTGACGTGCTCCTTGAGTCTGTCGGCCATATGGGACCTGTCTGCCTGGGACATTGCGATCTGCTCCTGTTCTCCCACCAGTTCCACGGCCAGCCGTGTGGCGAATGCCGCCGCGTTCGCCGCGGCCCGTGGTTGCCAGTTACGGTCCTTCGCGCTGCTCTTCGTACCGTCCGCTCGATCGCTGATTCCCCGGATGATGGCAACCGGTGCCCCGTTGAGATGCCCGGCCTGCGCCACACCGGCGGCCTCCATCTCGATCGCGAGCGCGTCGTTGTAGTGCTGCCGGATCCACCGCGCCTCAGCCGAGATCTTCGAGTTCTGTACGACCTCGCCGGCGGCGATCGCGCCGAAGCGCACCTGCGGCGTGCGCCCCTGACCGGGCGTGTCGTCGGCCCAGTCATTCACGCGAGCCAGATGCGAGCCGAGTTGGCTGATACCGTGCGCCGCCTCCCACACCCGGGGACGGGCCTTGAGTCCGTCGTCCTCGCTGGTCCCGCCGTGGTAGGCGTACACGTGTGTCGCCATCACCACGTCGCCCAGCCTGGCGGTGTCCCACAGGGCACCGGCGACGCCGACGAACAACACGGCCACCGGCGAAAACTCCTGTATCGCGCGCTCAGCGATCACCGCGGCGGAATGATTCCCTTTGTTCGTCAGACCGAGCACTACACGACATGAAGTGCCCTGCACGGTTCCCACCTCGAACCGCGTCCCACGCTCATGACGGTGCACCTGTGGACCGGCCAGTTTCCGGCGCACGGCCTGGTACTCGAGATTGAGGGCGGTGAGAATCACCACCAGGTCTTTCGACATCTATTCCCCTTCCTCTCTCATGTCCTCTTCCGTCGTGGACGGCACAGGTCGGATCAGTGGTGGGAACAACACCGCCTTCGGCCCGGCCCGGTACAGCCGCGCGGGCCGTCCTCCCGTGGCCCTACGTCCCGAGCCAGCGGGGATGATGAATCCCTTTACGGCTTGGACTTTCCGGTAGAAATTACGGGTGTCGAGTTCGGTTCCCCAAACCGCCTCGTACACCTGCTGCAACTCGACTATGGTGAAGAGTTCTCCGCAGAATGCCGTGGCCAGCGCCGAGAATTCGAGCTTGGTACGCGCGCGTTCGATTCCGTCCGTCACGATCCGGCGGTGATCGAAGGCCAGTTCCACCTCACCGGACAGGACGGATTCCGCAGGAACCCACGCAGCATCCATGGCATCCGTTCCCGCGACCGGTTCGGGGAGTCCCGGCGCGATCGCCAAGTGGGCCACGGAGATGACTCGTCCCCGTGGATCACGGCCTACGTCCCCATAGATGGCCAACTGTTCAAGATGCACCCACCCGGCAGCCAGAGCGGTTTCCTCACTCAACTCGCGATGGGCGGCGTCCAGGATCTCCTCACCAGCGTGATTGAGGAATCCGCCAGGCAGAGCCGGCATGCCCTGAAAAGGATCTTCGCCACGCTCCACGAGCAGGACACACAGTCGCCCCTCACGCAGCGTCAGGATCACGAGATCGACCGTCAGTAGCACGGACGGGGGTGACCACACGTCAGCTTGCATGCTGCTTACGGTACTTCGGTTCCTGTCAGTTTGACAAGAAGAGCGACGCGGAGGCCGCTGATGCTGTAGGGCGGAGGCGCTCCGAGCGGTCAACTCGTCGTCTGCTCCGCAGTCAGGCGCGGGCCGATCGTGGCCTGCTGGTTCGGTGTTGCCTCGAAGCGGCTCGGGAACGGGCCCGGGCGATCTTGTCGGGGCCGCGAAGATCGCCCGGACAGGGCCTAGTCGTCACCGGAGAGGGCGCCGGGCGCGTGTGGTTCGACGACCTGGCCGTGATGAAAACGCTGACGCCGGGGCCTGACTTCCACCAGTGGTATCTGGCGTGGCTGGAGTCGACGGGTCGCTGATCCCGTGCCCGGGCACGCACGCCGTCAGGCACGTAAACCGTCAGGCACGTAAACCGTCAGGCACGTACGCCGTCAGGCACGTACGCCGTCGGGCGCCTGCCCCGTACCGGGGCGCCGTCAGAGCCAGCCGTTGCGGCGGAAGCCCCGGTGGACCACGAAGCAGGCGACGGCCATGACGCCGAGGACGACCGGGTAGCTGTAGGTCCAGCGCAGCTCCGGCATGTGGTCGAAGTTCATGCCGTACATCCCGCAGACCATCGTCGGTACGGCCACGATCGCCGCCCACGCCGTGATCTTGCGCATGTCCTCGTTCTGGGCGACGGTCATCTGCGCCAGGTGGGCCTGGAGGATCGAGTCCAGCAGCGAGTCGAAGCCGTTGATCATCTCGCCCGCGCGGGCGAGATGGTCGGACACGTCCCGGAAGTACGGCCGGATGTCCGGGGCGATGAGGGAGTCGGGCTGGGTGGCGAGGGCTTCGAGCGGGCGGCTCAGCGGGGACAGCGCCCGCTTGAACTCCAGGAGCTCCCGCTTCAGCTGGTAGATCCGCCCGGCTTCGCCGCGGCCCGCGGCGCCGCGCCCCACGTGCTCGGAGAAGACGGCCGTCTCGACCGCCTCTATGTCGTCCTGCACGGCGTCGGCGACGGCGACGTACTCGTCCACGACGAAGTCGGCCACCGCGTGCAGCACGGACGAGGGCCCCTTGGCGAGCTGCTCGGGCGTCGTCTCCAGCGCCTCGCGCAGCGGGCCGAGCGAGCCGTGCCGTCCGTACCTGATGGTGATCACGAAGTCCCGGCCGGTGATCACCGTGATCTCGCCGGTCTCCACCACCTGGCTCGTGGCGGTCAGCTGGTCGTGCTCGGCGTACCCGACGGTCTTGAAGACCGCGAGCAGCGTCTCGTCGTACGGGACGACCTTGGGCCGCCGGTGGGCGTTGACGGCGTCCTCGACCGTCAGCGGGTGCAGGCCGAACAGCTCGGCGAGCGAGGCGAACTCCTCCTGGGTGGGCTCGTGCAGCCCGATCCAGACGAAGCCGTTGCTGCCGGGGCTTGCGCTGTTCTCCTTGCGCACGCGGCGCAGTGCCTCGTCGGCCGCGCAGTGCCCGGCCTGCCGCACCCCGTCCGCGTACCCCACACAGTTGACGACGGCGCTGCCGAGCGGCGAGCGCGCAGGGTGGCTGAGATCGACGGTGCGCCGGTATGCACGGCGCACCGCGCGACGGAGATTCCGGATCATCGACAACGCGGGCTCCTGGACGGACACGGGCCGCACCGGGCGCGAGGGCCCGGCACTCACTCTCCCCGCAACCCTGTACGACGCGAACTCGCTTGTCCATGGCAGTCCGTTCGATGGGCAACCGCCGAGTCACGTGAGGGTCCTGCGGTGATCCTGCGATCCCGTTGTCCGGACAGGCATTTGAACGGTGACCTACCTCCAGCCGGACGCCGCGCCGGCCGATGTCCACAGTGCACGCACCGGTCGTGTCGCGTGTCCCGACATCCGAACAACCAAGGAGGCCCGGCGTGGGTGACGTCCTGCTGGCCCTGTGCATCCCGCTGACGGTCTGCGCGAGCGGCATCTACGCGGTGTGCGAGAGCTGGTGGCGGCGCAGACGTCCGGCGCCGCCGTCACCGCTCCCGCTCCCGTTCCCGTCCCGGTTCCCGCCCACGTCCCTGTCGCCGTCGCCGTCGCCGTCGCCGTACGCGCATGCCGGCGCCCGCCTCGCCGAGCGGGAGATGCTCGTGGCGGCGGAGGAGATCGTGGCGGAGGCGTACGCTCGGCTGGCGAACCTGTACGACGACAGGTGCGCCGGCGCATACGACCACGAGTGCACAGCCGCGTACGGCGGCATCAGCGCGGGCTCCACCCCGGATCACGACCCGTCGTCGCCAGCACCCGCGCGAACGGGGACGCATCCGCCGGCACACTGACCGCCTCCCCGAAAGCCCCCCATTGACGTGCCATCGGGGCCATCTCCTCGACTGCCGGCCCCAGTTCGGCGACCACCTCCGGATCCGGGTCGTAGTCCTGCCCCGTCGCACGGGCCAGATCCCATAGGTGCACGGTCAGATCGCCCAGCACCATGTGCCCGACCGTCCTGGCCGGAAGGCCGAGCGAGCCCGCGGTGCCCTCCTCCGCGCCCGGTTCGGCCCAGGCCGTCACGAGCCGCGCGGTCTCGTCCTCGAAGAGACCCTGCCAGTCGCCCGCCGTCCGGTCGGGGGTCGTGGAGAAGTCGGAGTCCTTCTTGGCGGCGAGCGCCCGGAAGTTGACGATCACGAGGAGGAGGTGGTTGATCAGGGCGCGTACGTCGTATTCCGGACACGGAGTCGGCGCGGTCAGGTCGGCCGCGGTCACTCCGCGTACGACGGGAACAGCGCGTGCAGTCGTGGCTTCGAGCAGTTCACTGATGGCCTTCATGGCCTCGATGGTGGGCAGCGCGGGCCCCTGCGTCTTGAACAAACGCGACAGAACAAAGGCGCCATAGGATCCGGGTATGGGCAGCAGGAGTGAGCCGCAGGCGGCGGCAGCCGGTCCGCGACGCGACACCCGGGGGATCGTCGACGCCCCGGAGCTCTTTGCGCGAGTACGCTTCCGGCGCCGCGAGCCCGCCCCACCGCTGCGGCCGTATCTGGAGCACTACTGGCTCATCGACTGGGACCTGCCCGAGCCGTACGCCTCCCATGTGGTGCCGCATCCGTCCGTGAACATCGTCTTCCAGCGGTACGGGAACGAGGAGCCCTGGGGCGAGGTCGCGGGCATCGGTCTCGGGCTCTTCACGAAGAAGCTGGAGGGGCGGGGGCGGGTCTGCGGGGTGCAGTTCCGGCCGGGCGGCTTCCGGCCCTTCGCTCCTGGGCGGCCCGTGTCGGAGTGGACGGGGCGGCGCGTGCCGGTGGGCGAGGTCTTCGACTGCCCTTCCGGCGTCGATGACCCTTCCGGCGTCGATGACCCTTCCGGCATCGGCGCCGCGGCCGTTGTCGGACCGGACGAGGAGGATGCGCGGGTCGCGGCGTTCGACTCCTTCCTGCTGGGGATCGGCCCGGTGGCCGATCCCCAGGCCGATCACGCGATGGCGCTGGTCGAGCAGGTCCGTACCGACCGGACGATCCGCCGCGTGGCTCAGCTCGCGGAGGCGGAAGGGGTGTCTGTGCGGACGCTGCAGCGGCTCTTCGCGGCGTACGTCGGCGTCGGGCCGAAGTGGGTCATCCTGCGCTACCGCATTCACGAGGCGCTGGAACGGGCCGAGGCGGAGGGTCCAGGGACCGGCACGGGCCCGGGCCCGGGGACCGACTCCGACACCGGCACCGGCACCGGCACCGGAAGAGGAAGCGAGCCGGACTGGGCTGCGCTCGCGGCCGACCTCGGCTACAGCGACCAGGCCCATCTCGTACGGGACTTCACGGCGACGGTCGGCGTGCCGCCGACGGCGTACGCGGCGCAGACGTCCAGGTGAGGCCGGTTGCCGGGGCGGTTG
The DNA here is from genome assembly GCF_053611045.1 of Streptomyces sp. NPDC054841. Classification (NCBI taxonomy): domain Bacteria; kingdom Bacillati; phylum Actinomycetota; class Actinomycetes; order Kitasatosporales; family Streptomycetaceae; genus Streptomyces; species Streptomyces sp. NPDC054841. The sequence goes on from NZ_JBSGZO010000108.1 coordinate 7,740, forward strand.
TCAGAGCTCGGGCGTACCGTGCGGGACATGGAGAACCGGGACATGCAGTACCCGAACATGCGGAACAGGGCATCGGTGGTGCGGATCGAGCCCTGGTCGGAGGGCGACTTCGCCCTGCTGCAGGCGGCGAACGCACCGGAGTTGATGGAGCATCTCGGAGGTCCGGAGCCTGACGAGAAGCTGGCCGAGCGGCACAGGCGGTACGTGACCCTGAGCGCGGAACGGACCGGTGCGGGGTGCATGTACCGGGTGGTCCTGGCGGACGCGGGCGTGGCTGTGGGGACGATCGGATTCTGGGAGAAGACCTGGCGGGGAGAGCAGGTCTACGAGACGGGCTGGACCATCCTGCCCGGCTTCCAGGGGCGCGGGCTCGCCTCGGCCGCGACGTCGGCCGTGGCCGAGGCGGCCAGGGCGGCGCACAAGCACCGATACCTGCACGCGTTCCCGTCCGTCGACAACGCTCCATCGAACGCGGTGTGCCGCAAAGCGGGCTTCTCGCTACTGGGCGAGTGCGATTTCGAGTACCCGCCGGGGACGCCGCTGCGCAGCAATGACTGGTGTCTCGATCTCGAGGACATGGGCGCCATGGCCGCGGGCTGACGGGGGCCGCCTCCGCTCCGATCCGGCTCGCTCGGCAGGCAGGCAGGCAGGCAGGCAGGCGTACCGCATCTATTGGCTTGACGGATCCCGGCCCCCTCGCAGATATTTACCTGCGTCACACAGACACTGCGTCGAGATAATCAACTGAGAGAGCAGGAGACCCACCTCATGACCGTCCTTGTCACCGGAAGCCGCGGCCGTGTCGGCTCAGCCCTCGTGCGGCTCCTGCACGACCGGGGGATCGCCGTGCGTGCCGCGTCGGCGCGGCACAAGGAGCTCAGCCATCCCCCGGACGTGCCGACCGTGCCCTGCGACCTCTCCGACCCGGAGACCTTCCCGGCCGCTCTCGCCGGTATCGAGTCCGTCTTCCTCTACGCCGAGCCGTCGGGAATCGACAGCTTCACCGCGGCGGCCCGCAGGGCCGGCGTGAAACACATCGTGCTGCTCTCCTCCAGCTCGGTCCTCGCCCCCGATGCCGCGGACAACCCGATCGCCGCCTCCCATCTCGCGGTCGAGCGAGCGCTGGAAACCGCGGCCTCGGACGGCGCGTTCGAGGTCACCTACCTGCAGCCGGGCGCCTTCGCGACCAACGCGCTGCAGTGGTCATGGGCGGTGCGGTCCGCGGGCGCGGTGGACCTCCCGTACCCCGGCTCGCACAGCGATCCGATCCACGAGTCCGACCTCGCCGAGGCGGCTCTCGCCGCTCTCACCCAGCCCGCCCTGCGCGGCTCGGCGTATCTGCTCACGGGACCCGAGTCGCTCACCTTCACCGAGCAGATCGCCGTCCTGGCGCGGGTGACGCAGCGGGAGATCACGGTCAACACGGTCTCGCCCGCTGCGTGGAAGGTGTCCGTTGCCGACTACGTGCCGGAGCACTTCGCGGACGCGCTGCTCAACTACTGGGCGTCGCATGTCGGTTCACCCGTACCCGTGACCCGCACCGTCGAGGAGCTGACCGGTCACCCGGCCCGTACGTTCGCCGCCTGGGCCCGCGAACACGCCGACGCCTTCCGCGGCCAGGCCTAGAGCCTGTCCGAGGGGTTCAGCGGCAACGCGCGCTCATGCGGGCCGGCGGCGGCAGGGACGCTGCGGCAGGTGGGCGACAGCGCGGACGCGGCGGTGGGGAGGCGACAGCGGGGAGCTGCGGCACGGCGGAAAGGCCTGGCTGGCGCGGTCCGGCCGATGGCATGCTGGCGGCGTGAACGGACCGGAGATCCACATCAGCTTCGCCCCTGAGCTGCGGCTCTTCCTCGCGGCGGAGCGCCGCGACGGGCGGACGTCCCTCGTCACCGACGGCGCCTCGACACTCGGCCATGTCGTCGAGTCGCTCGGCATTCCGCTCACCGAGGCGGGGCGGCTGCTGGTGGACGGAAGCCCGGTCCAGGTCTCGCACATCCCCGCCGCGGGCGAGCACATCGAGGTGCTCGGCGTCGATCGCCCGCAGCACGTACCGGGCGCCCCGCTCCGCTTCCTACTCGACGTCCATCTCGGCACCCTCGCCCGACGGCTGCGGCTACTGGGCGTCGACGCGGCGTACGAGAGCGAGGACATCGGCGATCCGGCGCTGGCCACGCTCTCGGCGCGGGAGCAGCGCGTGATGCTGTCGCGTGACCGCGGGCTGCTGCGCCGCCGCGAGCTGTGGGCCGGGGCGTACATCTACAGCGACCGCCCCGACGACCAGCTGCGGGACGTGCTGCAGCGGTTCGCGCCCGCCCTCGCGCCGTGGACCCGCTGCACTGCCTGCAACGGCCCGCTCACGGACACCGACAAGGAGGCCGTGGAGCACCACCTGGAGCAGGGCACGCAGCGCTCGTACGACGTCTTCGCCCAGTGCACGGCCTGCGAGCGCGTCTACTGGCGGGGCGCCCACCACGCCCGCCTGGAGGCGATCGTCGAGGGCGCGCTGCGCGAATTCGGCAACGCGGCCGCCTAGGTCCTGTCCCGCCGCCCAGGTCCTGTCCGGGCGATCTTCGAGGACCGAGGCCAACAAGATCGCCCGGACAGGGCCCAGGGGATGCCTTGTGGATCAGGCGAGACCCACCGGACAGGGAGCCTAAGCCTCCCTGTCCGGCTCACCGTGGCGCAGCCGGTCGATCTGCAGGGCCGCGAGCTCCACCGTCCGCCGCATATGGGAGGTGAGCAGGGCGATCTCATCGTCCTCGTAGGCATCGAACATCGCCCACCAGCCGACGCCCAGCCGGCCCCAGACCGCCCCGAATTCCGCCATGCGCTCGGGCACGGTTTCGACGAACACTTTGCGCCGGTCCTCCGTGTCCCGCCTCCGCGTCACATAGCCCGCCCGCTCCAGTCGGTCGACCAGCCGAGTCGCCGATCCGGTGGTGAGCCCTGTCAGTTCGGCCACGCGCCCGGTGGTGACGGGCCCCTGTTCGAGCCCGAGCAGATTGAGGCACTGCAGATCGGTGGGGTGGAGCCGCAGATGGTCCGCGAGGGCCTGGTTGAACATGGCGTACGCGGCCATGTGGCGACGGGACACGGCGGCGAGCTCGGCCATCAGACCGCGACGCCGTTCGGAACTCTTCTGCGGCATGCAGAGAGTGTACGAAGCAGGCAGCCGGCCTACGGGGCCTCCGCCGTCAGGTAGCGCTGAATCGTCGGGGCCAGCCAGGCGATCACCTCCTCCCTGGTCATGTCGACCGCGGGCGGCACGCGCAGCACATAGCGGGCGAGGGCCATCCCCAGAATCTGCGAGCCGGCGAGGGCGGCCCGACGCGGGGCCTCGGCCGGCACCGGGCAGACTCCGGCCGCTATCGGCAGCAGCTGCCCCTTGAACATCTCCCGCATGCGCTCGGCACCGGCCTCATTGGTGACGCCGACCCGGAGCAGGGCGGTCAGCACCTCGTCGTCCTCCCAGCGGTCGAGGAAATGGGAGACGAGGACAGCGCCGATGTGCTGGCCCGGCATCGCACCCAACTCGGGCAGCCGCAGATCGATTTCGGAAGCGGCGGCGAACAGCCTCTCCTTGTTGCCGTAGTACCGCATCACCATCGAGGGGTCGATCCCGGCGTCCCGGGCGATGGCACGGATCGTGGCCCGCTCGTAGCCGTCCGCGGCGAAGCGCTCGCGGGCGGCTTCGAGGATCGCGGCACGGGTGGCGTCCGAGCGGCGCGGGGTGGCGGCTGCTTCCGAATTCATGCCCACAACTGTAGGCCAACAGGTGTTGACACGCCAGATCCACCAGGCCTACATTTGCCAACAAGCGTTGACCAACACTCGTTGGCCAACACGCGTTGACCTGCGTTGACCTGCAAGCGTTGACCTGTTCGTGTTCAGGAGGCAGTCATGACCAGTTCGTACGACACCGACGTGACCGTCGTGGGCGCAGGCCCCACCGGGCTCCTGCTTGCGGGCGACCTCGCAGCCGCGGGCGTCCGGGTCACCGTCGTCGAGCGCCGCCCGCAGCAGACGAGCAACATGACCCGGGCCTTCGGCGTGCACGCCCGCACGCTGGAGCTGCTCGACGCCCGGGACCTCGCCGAGGAGCTGGTGAAGACAGGCACACCGATGACCCACCTGCGCTTCTTCCGCCGGATCGCCTTCGACCTGTCCCGGCTGCGGACCCGTTTCCCGTTCCTCCTGGTGACCCCGCAGTACGAGGTGGAGCGCCTGCTGAAGCGCCGCGCACTCTCCGCCGGGGCCGACTTCCGGTTCGACACGGAGCTGCGTGGGCTGCGCCAGGACGCCGACTCGGTCACCGCAGGGCTGCGCGACGCGATGGGGCGGGACTCGACGCTGCGCTCCCGCTATGTCGTCGGCACCGACGGGGTGCGCAGCTCCGTGCGCAAGGCCCTCGGTCTGCCCTTCCCCGGTGACTCGGTCATCCGGTCCATGGCCATGGCGGACGTCCGTCTCGCCGAAGAGCCCGAAAGCCCGCTCTACGCCGACGGCACGGGGGACGCGTTCGCGGTCGTCGCCGCGTTCGGCGACGGCTGGTACCGGGTGATGGCATGGCGGCGCAGCCACCAGGTCCCGGAGAGCGAGCCGCTCGATCTGGAGGAGGTGCGCGACATCGCCCGCCAGGCGTTCGGCACCGACTTCGGCATGCGGGACCCCCGCTGGCTGTCCCGCTTCCACAGCGACGAGCGCCAGGTCCCGGAGTACCGGAAGGGCCGGATCTTCCTCGCCGGGGACGCGGCGCATGTCCACTCCCCGGCCGGCGGCCAGGGGATGAACACCGGCATGCAGGACGCGGCGAACCTCTCCTGGAAGCTTGCCGCGGCCGTCCGTCGTGACGCACCGGACGCCGACGCCCTCCTCGACACCTACCAGGCGGAGCGGCATCCGGTCGGCGCGATGGTGCTGCGCAGCAGCGGCGCGATCGTCCGCCTCGCCATGGCGCACACCGCGGCGCAGCGCCTGTTCCGCTCCCTCGTCGCCCGGTTCCTCTCCACGGTCCGCCCTGCCTCCGACAAGGCGATAGGCATGATCTCGGGGATCGGCATCTCGTACGGCGCCGAGCGCGGCGCCCACCGACTGACCGGCACCCGCGCGCCCGACCTGCAGCTCACTGAGGGCCGCCTCTACGAGCTGCTCCGCAAGGGCGAATTCGTCCTGGTCACTCCCGAGGGCGAGGACACGGCCCCGGCAGCGGCACCTCCCGCCCCCGGCTCCGTCACCCGGACCCACTGGCGCACCCCGCGCCGCACGTCGCTCCTGGTCCGCCCGGACGGATACATCGCATGGGCACAGGACTGACCCGGGCGCGGCCCTCGGGCCGCACTTCCGGGCCGGCACGAGCCCGCACCGGCCCGCCTGCGCCCTCCATGACACGCTGGTCCGCATGCTGGTCGCCCGCTCCGCCGTCCTGTTCGCCGTCGCCGCGCTCTTCGAGATCGGCGGTGCCTGGCTCGTCTGGCAGGGCGTGCGCGAGCACCGTGGCTGGATCTGGATCGGTGCCGGAGTCCTCGCCCTCGGCGCGTACGGCTTCGTGGCCACGCTCCAGCCGCAGGGCGACTTCGGCCGCATCCTCGCCGCGTACGGCGGGGTGTTCGTCGCCGGATCGCTCGCCTGGGGCGTGGTCGCCGACGGCTACCGCCCCGACCGCTGGGACATCATCGGCGCGCTGATCTGCCTGGCCGGTATGGCCGTGATCGTGTACGCACCGCGTGGCCGCTGACAGCGGCCTATCCTGATCATGGGAATCGATCGCCTGACCGAGGAGCTGTCATGACCGCCGCCCCCATCGCCGTTGTCACCGGAGCGAGCAGCGGGATCGGCGCCGCGACCGCGCGCGGACTCGCCGCCGCCGGCTACCACGTGATCCTCACCGCCCGCCGCAAGGACCGTATCGAGGCCCTCGCCGCCGAGCTGACCGACGCCGGCCACCGGGCCACTGCCCACGGCCTCGACGTCACCGACCGCGCGGCCGTCGACGCCTTCGCGGCCTCCCTCGACGACTCCGGCCCGGTCAAGGTCCTCGTCAACAACGCGGGCGGAGCAATCGGCGCCGACCCGGTCGCGACCGGCGACCCCGCCGACTGGCGCCGGATGTACGAGGTCAACGTCATCGGCACGCTCAACATCACCCAGGCTCTGCTGCCCGGACTCACCGCCAGCGGGGACGGCACGGTCGTCGTCCTCTCCTCCACCGCGGGCCACGCCACATACGAAGGCGGCGCGGGCTACGTCGCCGCGAAGAACGGCGCCCGCGTCCTCGCCGAGACCCTCCGCCTGGAGATCGTCGGCACCCCGGTCCGCGTCATCGAAATCGCCCCCGGCATGGTCAAGACGGACGAATTCGCGACGACCCGCTTCGGCGGCGACACCGAGAAGGCCGCCAAGGTCTACGCGGGCGTGGCGGAGCCCCTCACCGCCGACGACGTCGCCGACACCATCACCTGGGCCGTCACCCGCCCCTCCCACGTCAACATCGACCTCATGGTGGTCCGCCCCCGCGCCCAGGCCTCCAACACGAAGATCCACCGCGAGCTCTGACATCCCTTCCGCAAGCGGCTGACCTGTGCTGATATGAGTCGCTCAGGCTCAGAAACCGTGGGGGGTACGCATGCGCCACGCGCTGAACCAGCTCAGGTCGAGATCGGCCGGCATCACCACCGGTGCCGTCGTCGGAGGCCTCCTGGCCCTCGCCGCCGTCACCCCGATGGCCTTCGGCGACGAGTCCTTGCCCGAGGCCCCGGGCGAGGGAGTCGCCTTCCTGGGCTCCGGCTTCCCACTCGGCAGCACCTGGCAGGACGAAGAAGGCGGCACCCTCGTCCTGAACAAGGACCGGACCTTCACGTCCACCAGCGTCTGCGGCGTTTTCATCGAACGACGTGAGACCGGCAACTGGGCCGCAGGCCCCCGCCGCACGGGCTCCGGCACATGGAGCATGGGCACCGACAGCAGCCCCCGGACAGAGGTCCAGCTCACCTTCAACGACCCCGAGGTGACCGCCGACTTCGAGGTCCGCGAGGTCGACGACGAACTGCGCCTCTGGGTCGCCACCTCCCCCGACTCGTTCGTCGAGCCCAACATGCAGGTCGACTCCTGCCTCCTCACCAAGAAGGCCTGACCTCCCCACGTTCACCTCTGAGTCAGTGCTTGAAGACGCTCACGTCTCCCGGCTCGGTCTCCAGCGCCTCGCGGTCGAGCTTCAGCATGACGAGGAAGAACAGCCCGCCCGCGACGAGCAAGCCGACCACGATCACGACGGAGACGAGCGACTCCCGGGGTGCCACCAGCACGAACAGCGCGATGAGCGTCCACACCAGCGCGCAGATCGCGACCGGCAGTTCGAAGCGCCCGAGGTCGAACGCGCCCTTCTTGCGACCCAGTCGTTTACGCACCGCCAGGTAGAGGACGATCGTCGAGCCGTAGATGATCGCCGGAAGGATCGTCGATGCCGTGATCAGCTCCAGCAGTGCGGCACCCGGCAGGGCGACCATCAGGACGACCCCCACGGCGAAGATCAGGATCGTCGCCGGGATCGGCGTCTGCGTGCGCGGATCGACCCGTCGCATCAGCCGGTGGGCAGGGAAGCGTGAGTCGCGCGACATCGCGAAGATGATCCGCGAGCACGCGACCATGACCACCATCCCGGCGCCGAAGAACGCGAACGTGATCGCGACCAGAAGCGTCTTCTCCATCACCGGACCGAGCTGATCGCGCATGATCGCCGCGACCGGTGAGCCGTCGGCCGTGATCCGGGGGATGTCGTCGATCGCGATGGTGAGCGTGATCAGGAACAGCATTCCCAGCACTCCGGCCGCCACGACCGACCCCACGATCGCGCGTGGTGCGATGGGGATCCTTGGCCTCCTCAGCCAGGTTCGCCGCGGAGTCGAAGCCGACGAGCGTGGCAAGGCCCATGATCATCGCGAGCATCAATCCGCCGCCGACGGCGAAGTAGTCGGGGGCGTTCTCAGCGACACCGCGCGAGACGAGGTTGTCGGCCGCGCCGCTGTCCGTGATCGCCACAGCGACGGTGAGCGCGATCGCCACCACCACGACGAGTGCCAGTTCGATTACGACCGCGCCTGCATTGATCATGCTGACGATGCGCGTCGAGGCCACTGCGAGCAGGGCCTGAACGAGCAGCACCAGGACCGTGATCAGACGCGCGGTACCCTCGTCCGGCTCGAGGCCCACGAGCGGCATGAACGCCTGGCTCGCAAGCGCGTTGTCGACCGCCACCACGGCGACCGCCAGGTAACAGAAGGTCAGCCAACCGAACCCCCAGCCGATCTTCGGATTGGCCAGCCGCGAGGCCCACTGGTAGGAGGAGCCGCTGAGCGGGATGCGGGCCGCGAACTGCGCGACCACCAACGCCACCAGGGTCTGCCCCACCGCCGCGATCACCCACAGCCAGATGCCGACCGGCCCCGCGTTCACCAGCACATCGTCGTACGTCCCGAAGATGCCGACGGCCACGGAGATGAACGCGAACGAGATCGCGAACACCTGAAAGGAGCCGAGCGTCCGTTTCAGCTCCTGCTGGTAGCCCCCGAGCTCGACGGAACTCTCGCCGTCCTGCGTGTCAGTCGAAGCTTCCGCCACCTCGGCCACCTCACCTTCCATCAGGCCCCTCTGCTCCGAACACCGCGGCAGGGTCCCGACCATTCTCACGGCTTATGTCACATTCGTTCCGCATGTGACACGGTTGCGAGATGTGCGTACCCCCGAGATCGGTCCGCGCGAAGCTCTCGGGACCCGGCAGCGCGACGACTTGCTGCCGGCGCCGGGCGCGGTCGCCCGCGGCCTCGGAGGCAGTGGCTCGGCCATTCGGCTGCGGTTGGCTCGCGCGCCTTTCCGGGCCGCGGTGTTGTTGACACGGACGCCTGCCGACGTCCGGCACATCGGTGGCATCGGGCGCTCAACCGTGGAGGACAAGGCATGCTCATATCCGGGCCCATAGCAGGCCGTAAGTGCTACGCCGCGGCCGTCGCCGCGGTGGTGGCCTGCTCGACGGTGCTGACCGGGCCGGACCTCGCCGCGGCCGGCGGTGCGCCGTCACCTTCGGTGCCCGCCCCGAAGCTCGACTGGAGACCCTGCGTTCAGGGCGGCCAGTTCGACTGCGCGACCGCGCAGGTGCCGCTGGACTACCGCAGCCCCGGCGGCCGCACCATCGAACTGGCGGTCGTGAAACGGAAGGCGACCGGCCCCGGGCGGCGCATCGGCACCCTGTTCTTCAACCCCGGCGGACCCGGCGGGCCAGGAACCGTGCAGATGCCGCAGAACTACGAGTTCTTCCCGCGGGAGGTGCGGAAGCGGTTCGACATCGTCAGCTGGGACCCTCGCGGGATCGGCAGCAGCACCGCGGTGAACTGCTTCGCGAGTCCCGAGGAAGCCGCCGCCTGGGTTGCGAGCAAAGCGGCAGGGTTCCCGGTGGGCGAACAGGAGCGGACGGCCTACATCGCCGCGTACAAGGATCTGGCCCGTCGCTGTCAGCAGCGTGACCCCGAGCTGCTGCGCCATGTCTCGACCGCCGACACCGCCCGCGACCTGGACCAGCTCCGCCAGGCGGTGGGCGACCCACAACTCACGTACCTCGGGATCTCCTACGGCACGATCCTGGGCGCCACCTACGCCAACCTCTTCCCCGGCAAGGTCCGCGCCATGGCCCTCGACAGCAACATCGACCCGCAGGCCTGGACGAACCACGCCTCCGACGACGACCCCCGGCTCACGACATTCCTGCGCATGGGCTCGGACCGCACCGCGGCAGCAACCCTGGACAGGTTCCTCGCCCTGTGCGGGTCCACCACCGCCGCCCGCTGCGCCTTCTCCGCCGGCAGCCCGAAAGCGACCCGAAACAGGTTCGACCAGCTGATGCGGCGGCTCCGGGAGCATCCCGTGGGCGCGTGGACCTATGGCCGTACGGTCGGTGACCTGGTCAACAGCCTCTACGCTGTCCACCCCGGATGGACGGACCTCGCCGGCAGGCTGCAGGACCTCTGGCAGGGCCGCGCCCCGCAGCCGGCCCCACTCCCACCCGCACCACCGGTACCGAATCCGAATCCGTACCTGGGCGAGGAACAGGCCGCTGCCGTGCTCTGCTCCGACAGCCCCAATCCGCGTGACCCCGGGGTCTACCACGCCCTGGAGGAGGCCGCCGCCACCCGTGCGGGCGACGTCGGACGCTTCTGGGCCTGGGCCGCCGAAGGGTGTGCCACCTGGCCGGCCGTCGCCGCCGACCGCTACCGCGGGCCGTGGAACAAGCCGACGGCGCACCCCGTTCTCGTGGTCGGCACCACCTACGACCCCTCCACTCCCTACGCGAACGCGCAAGCCATGGCCAAAGAACTGGCCAACGCCCGCCTGCTCACCAACGACGGGTACGGGCACACCGCACTGATCAACCCCAGTAGCTGCGTCCAAGCCCACGAGAGCCGCTACCTCATCGACGGCACCCTCCCGCCGGCCGGCACAACGTGCCGACAGGACACGCCTCCCTTCTCCACACCCAGGCCGAGCGGCGGCGTCGCCACCGGCGGCGGAGCGATGGCCGGCATCGTCTCCTGAGCCGGTGGCCGCCCCGCAGCCGGGGCACGCGCCGACTCGACCGGTGCAAGTGGTGGTTCGCCGTCAGGGACGGCGGCACATGCCTTCGAGCCGCTTCATCGCATCCTGGAAGATCTTGTCCACACGACGCTGGCTTGCCCGCAGCAGCAGGTGTACGGGGGGTGCGCAGTCGACGGCGATCGTCCAGCTGACTCTGGTCCTCCGGTCCGCCAAGGGTGCCAGCGTCCAGCCTTCCATCATGGCTGCGACGCCCCGCACGTTGGTCTCGTGGACCTGGTAGGCGAAGTGCTTGCCCGGGTCCCAGACGAGCAGGGCCTCGCGTGCCCGGATGACCCTGCACAGGCGCAGGTATCGCATCGTCCCCACCCCGTACGGGGGTGCTCCTTCATAGCGGCATTCGTTGGCCGGTCCGAACCATCGCGGCCAGTTCTCGGGGTGGGCGGCGAGCTGGTCGAAGATGGCGTCGGCCGGAGCGCGGAGTTCTCGGCTGCGGGTCCGCCGGAGGGGGGCGCGTTCGAGAAAGCCGAGGTCTTCGGAGCGCAGTGAGTGCCTCATGACGCTGGGCCTTTCGGCTGGGTGACTGAGCACGCGTGGTGCGGGACACCGGCACGGGGGGCAAGCACCTGCCGTACCCATCGTCGCGCGGTGTCCGGCGAGCGGCGCGGGCCGGTGAGGCTGACGGGGGCTGATGGGGGTACGTGGCGCCCCATCCGGGTCAGTCGGCGGCCGCACCGAGGGCGGCCCGGTCAGGGCGCGACGTACGTTTCGCCCATGGGTGGGGTCACCGTCGGGTCCGAGGAGAGCTTGATGACTGTTCCGTTCAGGGGTGTGATCCAGGAGGACATCCGGGCGTCGGTGCCGGACTGGGAGCCGTACAAGCAGCCACTGCCCCCCGACGGTGCTCCGAACGTGCTGTACCTCGTGTGGGATGACGTCGGTTTCGGCACGTTCGATCTCTTCGGCGGCCTGGTGGAGACCCCTGCGATGCGGCGGATCGCGGAGATGGGGGTGAAGTTCACCAACTTCCACACCACCGCACTGTGCTCCCCCACGCGTGCGTGCCTGCTGACGGGACGGAACGCGACCAGCAACGGCATGGCCTGCGTCGCGGAGATGACCAGCGGGTTCCCTGGATCGAACGGGCGGATCCCGTTCGAGAACGCGAGCCTGGCCGAGGTGCTGGTCGAGCGGGGCTGGAACACCTACGCGCTGGGCAAGTGGCACCTGTGCCCGTCGGACGAGGCCAACATGGCGTCCTCGAAGCGGCACTGGCCACTGGGCCGCGGGTTCGAGCGTTTCTACGGGTTCCTCGGCGGCGAGGCCGACCAGTACTACCCCGACCTGGTCCACGACAACCACCCCATCGAGCCGCCGTACACCCCGGAGCAGGGCTACCACCTGTCCAAGGACCTGACCGACCGCACCATCGAATTCATCCGGGACGCCAAGGTCATCGCCCCGGAGAAGCCCTGGTTCACCTACTTCTGCCCCGGCGCCGGCCACGCCCCGCACCACATCTTCAAGGAGTGGGCCGACCGGTACGCGGGGAAGTTCGACGACGGCTACGAGGTCTACCGCCGTATGACGCTCCAGCGGCAGATCGAGCTGGGCATCCTGCCGGAGGGCACCGAGCTCACGCCGATCAATCCGCACGGCGAGCCGGAGGCCACAGGACCCCTGGGACAGCCGTGGCCGGCCACGGACTTCGTCCGCCCGTGGGAGTCGCTGAGCGCCGACGAGAAGCGTCTGTTCGCCCGGATGGCCGAGGTCTTCGCCGGATTCGTCTCCTACACCGACGCCCAGATCGGCCGGCTGCTGGACTACCTGGAGGAGTCCGAGCAACTGGAGAACACCATCATCGTCGCGGTCTCGGACAACGGCGCCAGCGCCGAGGGCGGCCCGAACGGCTCGATGAACGAGAACAACTTCTTCAACGGCGTGCCCGACGACATCGCCGAGAACCTGCGCCACCTGGACGAACTGGGCAGCCCCACCACGTACAACCACTACCCCACCGGATGGGCGTGGGCATTCAACGCCCCCTTCAAGTACTGGAAGCGCTGGGTCTCCTACGAGGGCGGCATCGCCGACCCGATGATCATCGCCTGGCCCAAGGGCATCAAACAGCAGGGCGAGATCCGTCACCAGTACGTCCACGCCATCGACATCGTGCCCACGCTCTACGACCTGCTCGGCATCCAGCCCCCGGCCACGGTCAACGGCGTCGCCCAGAACCCCCTGGAGGGAGCCAGCTTCCGCAGGGCCCTGGAGGACGCACAGGCGCCCGACCCGAAGCAGACGCAGTTCTACACCATGCTCGGCACCCGCGGGATCTGGCACGACGGCTGGCATGCCGCCACCATGCACCCGCCGGCCCCTTCCAACTGGAGCCACTTCGAGCAGGACACATGGGAGCTGTACAACCTGCGCGAGGACCGCTCCGAGAACCGCGACCTGGCCGCCGAGCACCCCGAGAAGCTCGAAGAGCTCAAGCGCCTGTGGACGCAGGAAGCCGGGAAGTACCACGGTCTGCCCCTGGACGACCGCAGTCCCGTGGAGATCCTCTCCACCCCACGGCCGCAGCTGGCCAAACCGCGCAACCGCTACGTCTACTACCCCGGCTGCGCCGATGTGCCCGAGTCGGTGGCGGTGAACATCCGCGGACGGTCCTACACGATCGTCGCCGAGGTACGGCTGGACACCCCGGAAGCCCACGGTGTGCTCTTCTCCCACGGAGGCCGCTTCGGCGGCCACAGCCTGTACCTGAAGGACGGGCACCTGCACTACGTCTACAACTGGCTCGGCCGCACGGAGCAGAAGATCAGCTCACCCGAGCCGGTCGGCACCGGTGACCTCACCTTCTCGGCGGCGTTCCGGGCCCGCGAGCGGGACGAGCAGGGCAGCACACACGGGACGCTCGCCCTGTATGCCGGCGACCGGCAGGTCGCCGAAGCCGACATCAGGACCCAGCCCGGCAACTTCTCCCTGGTCGGCGAAGGACTCGCGGTCGGCCGCGACGCCGGTCAGCCGGTGTCCGGCGACTACGACTCCCCCAACGCGTTCCTCGGTGGCACCATCCGCCAAGTGGTGGTGGACGTCAGCGGGGAAGCCTTCGCGGACATGGAGAAGGAACTCACCGGCATGTTCCACCGCGACTGACACGGCCCTGCTGCCGCCCCGCCCGCACCGGGCCGGACGCCGGGCCCGTCAGGTAGACCGGACG
>NZ_JBSGZO010000109.1:0-21173 GCF_053611045.1 Streptomyces sp. NPDC054841
GAGCCACCCGGCTCCGGGGGCCTCGGCATACGCGTGCGCGGCTCCGCGGACCCTGGATGACGGAGGAGGTGCCGTACACGCCCGCCACCCTTGCGCTGCGCCGCGCCGTCGCGGCGGGCCGGCGGTATGCGGGCCGCTGGGCGGTGTCGCCGCGTGCTGTCGATGCCTTGACCGGGCTCAGCTGCTCGGCGCTGATGCTCCTCAGGGCTCGTACCGCGTACGGGCGCTGCTCCCGGCGGGCTCCAGGGGCCTGTCTCTCCGGGGCTCGCGGGGCTCCGGCGGTTCCGGAAGACGGGCCCTGGTGCGCATGGGCCGGGCCTCGGCGGTTGTGTCGGTGGGCCTCCGTAGACTGGCAGCGTGAGTGAGCAGCAGCCCGATCCTTTTGACGATGCCGACGAGCGTGACGAGGCGGACGAGTTCGACGCGATCGTCGACGCCGAGACCGACCGCGACCCCGACCTGGCGGTGATCGAGGCCGGGAGCCGCACGCTGCGCACGCAGGCCGGATCGCGCCGGGGTGAGCAGGTGCCCTCGCGGCCCGCCGACCCGGAGGTGGACAAGGCGCTGCGCGAGGTCGAGCAGGAGCTCGCCTCCCGCTGGGGCGAGACGAAGCTGGAGCCGTCGGTCAGCCGGATCTCCGCGCTGATGGACGTCCTGGGCGAGCCGCAGCGTGCGTATCCCTCGATCCACATCACGGGCACCAACGGCAAGACGTCCACGGCCCGCATGATCGAGGCGCTGCTCGGCGGCTTCGAGCTGCGCACAGGGCGGTACACATCGCCGCACGTGCAGTCGATCATCGAGCGGATCAGCCTGGACGGCGCCCCGATCGAGGCCGAGCGTTTCATCGCGACCTACCACGACATCAAGCCGTACGTGGAGATGGTGGACTCGGCCCAGGAGTTCCGGCTCTCCTTCTTCGAGGTGCTCACGGGCATGGCGTATGCCGCGTTCGCCGACGCTCCCGTGGACGTGGCCGTCGTCGAGGTCGGCATGGGCGGCAGCTGGGACGCGACGAACGTCATCGACGGATCGGTCGCCGTGGTCACCCCGATCGATCTGGACCACACCGACCGGCTCGGCTCCACCACGGCCGAGATCGCCGGTGAGAAGGCCGGTGTCATCAAGCAGGGCGCGACGGTGATCCTGGCGCAGCAGCCGGTGGACGCCGCGCAGGTGATGCTGAAGAAGGCCGTCGAGGTCGATGCGACGGTGGCTCGTGAGGGCATGGAGTTCGGTGTCGTCTCCCGTGAGGTCGCGGTCGGCGGCCAGCTGCTGACCCTGCGCGGGCTCGGCGGGGAGTACGAGGAGATCTTCCTCCCGCTGTACGGCGCCCACCAGGCGCACAACGCGGCGGTGGCGCTGGCCGCGGTCGAGGCGTTCTTCGGTATCGGCGCGCAGCATGCGCGCACGCTCGACGTGGAGACGGTGCGTTCCGCGTTCGCGTCCGTCGTCTCGCCGGGCCGGCTGGAAGTCGTGCGCCGCAGCCCGACGGTCGTCCTGGACGCCGCGCACAATCCGGCGGGGGCGCGGGCGGCCGCCGACGGCATCACGGAGGCCTTCGGGTTCTCCCGGCTCATCGGTGTCGTCGGTACGAGCGACGACAAGGACGTGAAGGCGCTCCTGGAGGCGTTCGAACCCATCTTCACGGAGATCGTCGTCACGCAGAACTCCAGCCATCGCGCGATGGACGCCGATGAGCTGGCCGCGGTCGCCGTGGAGGTCTTCGGCGACGAGCGGGTGGTCGTCGAGCCGCGGCGCGACGACGCGCTGGAGGCGGCGGTCACGCTCGCCGAGGAGGAGGCGGAGTACGCGGGCGCGGGCGTCCTGGTGACCGGCTCCGTGATCACGGTCGGCGAGGCCCGGCTGCTGCTGGGGAGGGGCTGAATCCCATGCGTACGCTCTGTGCGTCCACTCTGATCGGCGAGTTCTTCGTGATCGGCTTCGCCGGTCTGGTGGCCATGAAGGACCCGGATCTGTCCGTTGCCACGGTCTGGGCGGTCAGCGGTGTCGCGATGGTGCTGTCACTGCTGCTGTGCGGGATGATCACCCGCCCCGGCGGGGTGCAGCTCGGCTGGGCCCTGCAGATCGGCCTGATCGCGAGCGGTTTCGTGGTCCCCACGATGTTCTTCCTCGGTGCGGTCTTCGCGGGTCTGTGGTGGGCCTCGGTCCACTACGGTCGCAAGGCCGACGAAGCGAAGGCGAGATGGGCTGCGCAGCAGGCACAGCCCCAGTAGCCGGGCCTGTCCGACGCCGTGGGGCGGCATCCGGCCGGCCCCGGTCCGGGTGCCGCCGTTCGGGCACACCCCTGTAGCCTCACCTCACCGCACACGTTGCCTGCAAGGAGCCGTACATCATGACCCAGCGCACCCTCGTCCTCCTCAAGCCGGACACGATCAGGCGTGGTCTGATCGGCGAGATCATCGGCCGTATCGAGGCGAAGGCCGGCTGGCAGATCACCGCGCTGGAGCTGCGCCGGCTCGACCGCGAGACTCTGGAGCAGCACTACGCCGAGCACGTCGGCCGGCCGTTCTACGAGCCGCTCGTCGAGTTCATGCTGTCGGGTCCCGTCGTCGCTCTCGTCGTCGAGGGTGAGCGTGTCATCGAGGGCGTGCGCCAGCTCGCCGGCCCGACCGACCCGATCGCCGCCGCCCCCGGCTCCATCCGTGGCGACTACGGCACGATCGTCCGGGAGAACCTCATTCACGCCTCGGACTCCGAGGAGTCCGCCGAGCGCGAGCTCAAGCTGTTCTTCCCGGCAGTCTGAAGACTTCCCTTCGCGGATTCTTCCTGATTGTCTGTCAGCCATACAGCGCCCATAGCCTGGGGCGACCGAAGGAAATTCGGTCGCCCTTCGGCATACGAACCGCGATAGCGGGAACGCATCGCTCCGACTGGTCGTCACCCTTATTGAGGCGGGCCAGCGCGCGGTGTCGGTGCAGGCGGCACTACGATGGAAGCTCCACGCCACAGCACCCGTACATCACCCTCCTCGCCTACCTGAAAAGCCATCACAGCTCGATTTGGGAAGGCCCGACGCATCCTCATGGGACACAAGGGGAACTCAATGTCGTTCATCGGCCGTGACATGGCTGTCGACCTCGGGACCGCCAACACGCTGGTGTACGTCAGGGGGCGTGGGATCGTCCTCAACGAGCCGTCGGTCGTCGCCATCAACACGAACACCGGCGGCATCCTCGCGGTGGGCTCCGAAGCCAAGAAGATGATCGGCCGCACGCCCGGCAACATCGTGGCGGTCCGTCCGCTGAAGGACGGTGTGATCGCCGACTTCGAGATCACCGAGCGGATGCTCCGCTACTTCATCCTCAAGATCCACAAGCGCCGCTGGGCGGCCCGCCCGCGCATCGTCGTCTGTGTGCCGTCGGGTATCACCGGCGTTGAGCGGCGTGCGGTCATCGAGGCCTCGACCCAGGCCGGCGCCCGCCAGGTGCACATCATCGAGGAGCCCATGGCGGCGGCCATCGGGGCGGGTCTGCCGGTCCACGAGGCCACCGGCAACATGGTGGTGGACATCGGCGGCGGCACCACCGAGGTCGCCGTCATCTCCCTCGGCGGAATCGTCACGGCACAGTCCATCCGGGTCGCCGGCGACGAGCTGGACAACGCGATCATCCAGCACATCAAGAAGGAGTACAGCCTCCTCCTCGGTGAGCGGACCGCCGAGAGCATCAAGATCACCATCGGCTCGGCGTACGACCTCGACAAGGAGGAGCACACCGAGATCCGCGGCCGTGACCTGGTCTCCGGCCTCCCGAAGACCGTGGTCATCTCCGCCGCCGAGGTCCGCAAGGCCATCGAGGAGCCGGTCAACGCGATCGTCGACGCGGTGAAGACCACGCTCGACAAGTGCCCGCCGGAGCTCTCCGGCGATGTCATGGACCGCGGCATCGTCCTCACCGGGGGCGGCGCGCTGCTGCGCGGCCTCGATGAGCGACTGCGCCACGAGACCGGTATGCCCATCCACATCGCCGAGGACCCGCTGGACTCGGTTGCGCTCGGCTCGGGCAAGTGCGTCGAGGAATTCGAGGCGCTCCAGCAGGTGCTGGACGCCCAGCCGCGCCGCTAGCGGAGGGCCACTCTCCGCCGTACGGGCGTCAACCGACCCGTACGGCGGATCGTTGACACAACGGCATAAAGCACCACCAATCGAGCAACACCGCAGAGCACAACGGCATACACATTCCGACGAGGAAGGCACGGCCGCCGCACGTGAGGGACACGAAAGAGAGCCGGCTGCTCCTGGTCCTGCTGATCGCCATCGCGTTCGCACTGATCACGGTGGACATCCGCGGCGGCGAGGAGTCACCGGTCGACGGCGCCCGGCAGGCCGCCGCCGCTGTTTTCGGACCGGTCGAGAACGGCGTCGCGGCCGCCGTCGATCCGATCGGCAACGCCATAGGAGCGGTCCGGGACTCGGGGGAGCGCCACGACCGGATCGCCGTGCTGGAGCGGGAGAACGCGGCCCTCAAGGCGCGGCTCGGCAGCGACGACCGCAACCGCAGCCGGGTCCGTCAGCTCGACAGCATGCTGAAGAAGGCGGCCAACGGGCAGTACGGCATCAAGGCCGCCGAGGTCATCGCGATAGGAGCAGCCCAGGGCTTCTCCTGGACGGTGACGATCGACGCCGGTTCCAGGGACGGCATCCTCCGCGACATGACCGTGCTCAACGGTGACGGGCTGGTCGGCCGGGTCACCACCGTCGGCCCGGACACCGCGACCGTTCTCCTCGCCAACGACCCGGACTTCACGGTCGGTACGCGCATGGAGCGCACCGACGAGCTGGGCTTCGCCACCGGACAGGGCGACCGGCCGCTGTCGGTACAGCTCCTCAACGGCAAGGCCAAGGTCAGGAAGGGCGACCGGCTGGTCACCTTCGGCTCGCAGGCCGACAAGCCGTTCGTGCCCGGTGTCCCGGTCGGGGAGGTCGTCCGCGTCGACCCCTCCGGCGGTGACCTCACGCGGACCATCTACGTCCGCCCGTACGCCGGATTCACCAAGCTGGACATCGTCGGAGTCGTCGTGCAGGCGCCCCGGACGGACCCGCGTGACGCGGTCCTGCCCGCGAAGCCGAAGCCGGTCCCGACGCCCACGGTGACCGTGACCGTCACCCCGTCGGCGAACGGCGAGGGCCAGGCACCGAGCGGGGACCAGGCACTGACCCAGGGCCAGAGCCAGGACCAGCGCCGGAGCGACCCCCTGGTCGACAGCACCAACGCCGTCACCGGCCGCGACGACGAGTAGCAGGAGGAGCTGAACACCATGCGCTTCAACCGGATGCTGCTCTCCACCACGCTCGTCGTGGTCGCACTCGTCGTCCAGGTAACCGTCCTCTCCCGCCTCCAGCTCCCCGGGGCCGTCCCCGATCTGCTGCTGCTCGTCGTCCTCGCTCTCGCCCTCGTGTACGGGCACACCAGCGGCGCCCTCATCGGCTTCGGCGCGGGGCTGCTCGCCGACCTCGCCCCGCCCGCCGACCACGCCGCGGGCCGCTATGCCCTGGTGCTGTGCCTCATCGGCTACCTCGCCGGACTCGCCCGGCCCGAGAACGGCCGACTCACCTCGGCCACCGGTCCGATGGCCGTCGTCGTCGCCGCCGCGATCGGCTCGACGCTGCTGTACGCGGGCGTCGGCGCGCTGGTCGGTGACACCGCCGCCCGCCATGTCGGCCTGGGCTCGCTGCTGTTCACCGCCGCCGTGTACGACCTGCTGCTCGCGCCGTTCACCGTGCCGCTGATCATGGCGTTGGCGAGACGCGCCGAGAACGATCCGCTCGCCGACAACCAGTCCGGCGGCGGCGATGTCTCCAGCGGCTGGGCCTCGTCCGGCACCGGCCTGCGCATCGGCCGCCAGCGCAGCGGACTGCGGATCAAGGCGGCCAGGACCCGGGCGACCCGCGCCGGCCGCATCAGGGGAGTCAAGCGACTGTGACCGAGGGGGTATCGGCAGCGTGAGCAACATTCCCGAGACCGGGCGGACCCCCCGCGTCCAGATCCGGCTCATCGTCATCCAGGTCCTGGTCTTCTCCCTCCTGGCGACGCTCGGCGGGCGCCTTTGGTACCTGCAGATCCGCAACGGCGACGAGTACACGAACGAGGCGAAGAACAACCACGTCCAGCAGGTCGTCCAGCCCGCCGTCCGCGGCGCCATCCTGGACGCCCGGGGCGTCCCGCTCGCCGACAACGAGACCCGCCTCGTCGTCTCCGCGTCCCGTACCGAGCTGATGAAGATGAAGGACGACGGCGAAGGCGTCCTCACCCGGCTCGCGGCCGTCCTCGGCATGAAGCCGAAGGAGGTCATGGACAAGGTCCGGCTCTGCGACTCCAAGACCCCGCAGCCCTGCTGGAACGGCTCCCCGTACCAGCCGATCCCGGTCACCGACGAGGCCACCACCCAGCAGGCCCTGCAGATCCGCGAGCGTGCCGAGGACTTCCCCGGCATCACCGCCGAGCCCACCGCCGTACGCCGCTACCCGGCGCCCGGCAAGTCGAACACCGCGCAGGTCCTCGGCTATCTCTCGCCCGTCACCGACGAGGAGATCGAGAAGGCCAAGGACACCGACTCGCCGTACCTCCGGTCCGACCAGGTCGGCCGCTCGGGACTTGAGCGCACGTACGACAGGGAACTGCGGGGCAAGGCCGGCGTCACCCGCTACGAGGTCGACAACCTCGGCCGCGTCATCGGGCAGGCCAAGGCGGACGAGGCCGAGCCCGGCGCGAACGTCGTCACCTCCATCGACGCCCGCGTCCAGGCGGTCGCCGAGTGGGAGCTCAACAACGCGATGAAGGAAGCCCGCAAGGTCTTCGACGACAACACCAACGAGAACTACAAGGCGGACTCGGGCGCCGTCGTCGTCATGGAGTCGAAGACCGGCCGCGTGGTGGCGATGGCATCGCTGCCCCACTACGACCCCAACGCCTGGGTCGGTGGCATCTCCGCCAAGGACTACGCCAGGCTCACCGGCAAGAAGTCCAACTTCCCCCTGCTGAACCGGGCCATTCAGGGGCAGGCCGCCCCCGGCTCGATCTTCAAGGTCGTCCCCACCACCGCCGCGGTCAACGCCGGGTACGACTTCAAGGGCCGTTACCCGTGCCCGAGCTCGTACTCGATCGGCAACCAGGTCTTCAAGAACTTCGAGTCCCAGGGCCACGGCAGCATCACCCTCGGCCAGGCCCTCGAAGTCTCCTGCGACACCGTCTACTACGCCCTCTCCCACCAGCAGTGGTTGAAGGACGGCGGCATCAAGCCGAAGAAGAACCCGGCGGACTGGTTCTACAAGACCGCCCACCAGTTCGGCCTCGGCGCCGAAACCGGCATCGACCTGCCCAACGAGGTCACCGGCCGGATCCCGGACCGCCGCTGGAAGCAGAAGTTCTGGGAGGCGAACAAGGACTACTGGTGCAAGACCGGCAAGAAGGGGGGCAGCTACATCCAGCAGCTCTCCTACGAGAACTGCCTCGAAGGCAATCTCATGCGCGCCGGTGACTCGGTCAACTACTCGATCGGCCAGGGCGACACGCTCGTCACCCCGATCCAGATGGCCACCATCTACGGGGCGATCTCCAACGGCGGCACGCTCTACAACCCGACCGTCGGCAAGGCGGTGGTCAGCCCGGACGGCAAGAGTGTCCGCGAGATCAAGCCGAAGTCCCACGGCAAGCTGCCGATGACCGCCCAGACGCGCGAGTTGATGGACGAAGCCCTCGCGGGAGTCGCGACCCGCGGTACGGCCGCCTGGCGGTTCGGCGGCTGGCCGCAGGACAAGATCCCGATGCACGCCAAGACCGGAACGGCGGAGGTCCACGGCAAGCAGACGACCTCCTGGTTCGCCACGTACACCAAGGAGTACTCGATCGTCATGACGATCTCCCAGGGTGGTACGGGCTCCGGCGCGTCCGGCCCCGCCGTGCGCAACATCTACAACGCGCTCTACGGCCTGGACATGGAAGGCAACCAGGACCTCAAGAAGGCCCTGCTGCCCGAGCCGCAGAAGGCGCTGCCGAAGATCCAGCCCGACGGCTCGATCGACGCGCCGAGGATCACGCCGTACGTTCCGGTGAAGCCGGAGCCGGAGGGCGAGAAGGTGCTCGCGGGCCCGCCCGCGGCAACGGGACGGAGGGACTGAGACATGGCAGGAACCCATGGCTTCTCCGTCTCGCGGTACGCCCCCGAGCGCGGCGCGCTGTCGAAGCTCTTCGCCCGCGATTCGATGGTGCGCCGGCTGGACTGGCCGATGCTGGGCGCGGCGATCGCACTGTCGTTCATCGGCTCGCTTCTGGTGTGGTCCGCGACCCGCAACCGCACCGAGCTCAACCACGGCGATCCGTACTACTTCCTCTTCCGCCACGTCCTCAACACGGGCATCGGTTTCACCCTGATGGTCGGCACGATCTGGCTCGGGCACCGCACGCTGCGGGGCGCCGTACCGGTGCTGTACGGCATCTCCGTGGTGCTGGTGCTGCTGGTGCTCACACCGCTCGGCGCGACCATCAACGGCGCGCACGCGTGGATCGTGGTCGGCGGCGGATTCTCGCTGCAGCCCTCGGAGTTCGTGAAGATCACGATCATTCTGGGCATGGCGATGATGCTGGCAGGCCAGGTCGACGCGGGTGATCAGGTCCACCCCGACCATCGCACCGTCGCCAAGTCCCTCGGCCTGGCGGCCGTCCCCATGGCGATCGTCATGCTGATGCCGGACCTCGGCTCGGTCATGGTGATGGTGGTGATCGTGCTGGGTGTGCTGCTCGCCTCCGGTGCCTCCAACCGCTGGGTCCTCGGCCTGATCGGGGCGGGTGTCGGTGGCGCGGTGCTGGTCACCACCCTCGGACTGCTCGACGAGTACCAGATCAACCGCTTCGCCGCGTTCGCCAACCCGGAGCTCGACCCGGCCGGCGTCGGCTACAACACCAACCAGGCGCGGATCGCGATCGGCTCCGGCGGACTGCTCGGCACCGGTCTCTTCAAGGGATCCCAGACCACCGGCCAGTTCGTGCCGGAACAGCAGACCGACTTCGTCTTCACCGTCGCCGGTGAGGAGCTGGGCTTCGTAGGAGCGGGCCTCATCCTCTTCCTTCTCGGTCTGGTGCTGTGGCGGGCCTGCCGGATCGCCCGCGAGACGACCGAGCTGTACGGCACGATCGTCGCCGCCGGGATCATCGCCTGGTTCGCGTTCCAGTCCTTCGAGAACATCGGCATGACCCTCGGCATCATGCCGGTGGCCGGGCTTCCACTGCCGTTCGTGTCCTACGGCGGCTCGTCCATGTTCGCGGTGTGGGTGGCGGTCGGGCTGCTCCAGTCGATCAAGGTGCAGCGGCCGATGTCGGCCTAGGTGTGCTGTCCGATGCAACACGCCCCGGACCGACAACTGCTCGGTTCGAGCTGACGCGGAGGCGCCATGGCGACTAGATTTTGTTCATGGCGGACACGAAGCGAGAAGTCGAGCGCAAGTACGAAGCCAGTGCCGGGACCGAGCTACCGGACCTGACCGGTGTGGCCGGGGTGAAGGCCGTCGTCGACCAGGGCGTGACGGATCTCGACGCCGTCTACTACGACACCCCGGAGCTGCGCCTCGCCGCCGACGGGATCACGCTGCGACGGCGTGCGGGTGGCGGTGACGAGGGCTGGCACCTGAAGTTCCCCGTCTCCGCCGGCATCCGTGACGAGATCCGTGAACCCCTCGCCGACACGCTGCCCCGCACGCTTGCGGGCCTGGTCCGCTCGCGCACGCGCGACGCCGAGCTCGCTCCCGTCGTCCGGCTGCGCTCCTCCAGGGACGTCCGCCACCTGATCGACGACCAGGGTGAACTCCTCGCCGAGCTGTCCGTCGACTCCGTGCGTGCGGAACGCCGCACCGAGGGCGGCGGCGCGACGTCCTGGACCGAGATCGAGGTCGAACTGGCCGACGACGCCGACCCCGCGCTGCTGGACGCGGTCGGGAAGCGGCTCCGCAAGGCGGGCGTCCTGCCGTCGTCCGCCACGTCGAAGCTGGCGCGGGCGCTGGAGGAAACGGCGCCCGGCTCCGCCGAAGCCGAAGCCGAAGCCGAAGCCGAAGCCGAGGCCGCCGCAGCGCCGCGCGACGCCGACGCCCAGGCGCGGCCGGACAAGAAGGCCAAGGCCGCCAAGGCCGCCAAGGCCGTCAGGGACCGCGGGGCGCGGCTCGGCCCCAAGGACGCCGGGGAGTTCGTCCTCGCCTATCTGCGGGAGCAGCGGGACGCGATCGTGGCGCTCGACCCGGCCGTGCGGCGCGATCTGCCCGACGCGGTCCACCAGATGCGCGTCGCCACCCGCCGCATGCGCAGCGCCTTCAAGACGTACCGGAAGATCATCGACCGCGGTGTCACCGACCCGTTCGGCGACGAGCTCAAGTGGCTGGCCGGTGAGCTGGGGGCCGCGCGGGACCAGGAAGTGCTCGCCGAGCGGCTGCATGGGCGGATCGACGGGCTGCCGGGGACGCTGGTGCTCGGACCGGTCCGGGCGAGGCTGCGGATCTGGGGGACCGCGAACCGCGAGGAGGCGCGGCACCGTTCCGTCGCCGTACTCGACACCGAGCGCTACCTCGCCCTCCTGGACGCCCTCGACGCGCTGCTCGACGAGCCGCCGCTCCTGGACGCCGCCACCGCGAAGCCCGGCGTCGCCCTGCCCAAGGCCGTGATCAAGGACTATCTGCGCCTCGCGGGGCGCGTCGGGCACGCGCTCGGCCTCCCGGCCGGCCACGACCGCGATCTCGCCATGCACGACGCCCGCAAGGCCGCCAAGCGCGCCCGGTACGCCGCGGAGGCGGCGACCCCCGCCCTCGGCAAGCCCGCCCGGAAGTTCGCCAAGCGCATGAAGGCCGTCCAGACCGTCCTCGGCGATCACCAGGACAGCGTCGTTGCCCGCGACACCCTCCGGCACCTCGCGATCCAGGCCCACGCGGCCGGCGAATCGGCGTTCACCTGGGGACTTCTCTTCGGCCAGGAACAGGCGTCGGCCGCCGACCGGGAGCGCGAACTCCCCGGCGTATGGGACGAGGCGTCCCGGCCCGGGCTGCGCGCGGCGCTGGCGCACTGACCTTCCGCGGCGGGCAGGCGTGCCGGGGGCCACTGCCGATCGGGTTACGCTTGAGAGTCCCTCTGCCAGCCCACGAAGGTTCCAGATGTCTGCCGAGTCGGTCTTCCCACAGCTCGAAGCTCTGCTCCCGCATGTGCAGAAGCCCATCCAGTATGTGGGCGGTGAGCTGAACTCCACCGTCAAGCCGTGGGACGAGTGCGACGTCCGCTGGGCGCTCATGTACCCGGACGCGTACGAGGTCGGTCTGCCCAACCAGGGCGTCATGATCCTCTATGAGGTACTGAACGAGCGCGAGGGTGTGCTCGCCGAGCGCACGTACAGCGTCTGGCCGGACCTCGAAGCGCTGATGCGCGAGCACGGCGTGCCGCAGTTCACCGTGGACAGCCACCGCCCCGTGAAGGCGTTCGACGTCCTCGGCCTGAGCTTCTCCACCGAGCTCGGCTACACCAACATGCTGACGGCCCTCGATCTCGCGGGCATCCCGCTGGAGGCCAAGGACCGCACCGTCGACGACCCGATCGTGCTCGCGGGCGGCCACGCGGCCTTCAACCCCGAGCCGATCGCGGACTTCATCGACTGCGCGGTGATCGGCGACGGCGAGCAGGCCGTCCTGGAGATCACCGAGATCATCCGGGCCTGGAAGGCCGAGGACCGCCCCGGGGGCCGCGAGGAGCTGCTGTTCCGCCTCGCGAAGACCGGCGGGGTCTACGTCCCGGGCTTCTACGACGTCGAGTACCTGCCGGACGGCCGCATCGGCCGTGTCGTGCCGAACAAGTCGGGCGTGCCGTGGCGGGTGTCCAAGCACACCGTCATGGACCTCGACGAGTGGCCGTACCCGAAGCAGCCCCTCGTCCCGCTCGCCGAGACCGTCCACGAGCGGATGTCCGTCGAGATCTTCCGCGGCTGCACCCGCGGCTGCCGCTTCTGCCAGGCCGGCATGATCACGCGCCCCGTGCGGGAGCGAAGCATCACCGGCATCGGCGACATGGTCGAGAAGGGTCTCAAGGCGACCGGCTTCGAGGAGGTCGGCCTGCTGTCGCTGTCCTCCGCGGACCACAGCGAGATCGGCGACATCGCCAAGGGCCTCGCGGACCGGTACGAGGAGGACAAGATCGGTCTGTCCCTCCCGTCCACCCGTGTCGACGCGTTCAATGTCGACCTGGCCAACGAGCTGACCCGCAACGGCCGCCGGTCCGGTCTCACCTTCGCCCCCGAGGGCGGCTCCGAGCGCATGCGCAAGGTCATCAACAAGATGGTCTCGGAGGAGGACCTGATCCGGACCGTCTCCACGGCGTACGGCAACGGCTGGCGTCAGGTGAAGCTGTACTTCATGTGCGGTCTGCCGACGGAGACCGACGAGGACGTGCTGCAGATCGGCGACATGGCGGTCAAGGTCATCGCCGAGGGCCGTAAGGTCTCCGGGCAGAACGACATCCGCTGCACGGTGTCCATCGGCGGTTTCGTGCCCAAGCCGCACACCCCGTTCCAGTGGGCCCCGCAGCTCTCCGCCGAGGAGACCGACGCCCGCCTGGAGAAGCTCCGCGACAAGATCCGCGGCGACAAGAAGTACGGCCGCTCCATCGGCTTCCGCTACCACGACGGCAAGCCCGGCATCGTCGAGGGCCTGCTCTCGCGCGGCGACCGCCGCATCGGCGCCGTCATCCGCGCCGTCTACGACGACGGCGGCCGCTTCGACGGCTGGCGTGAGCACTTCTCGTACGACCGCTGGATGGAGTGCGCGGAGAAGGCGCTGCCCGAGTTCGGCGTCGATGTCGACTGGTACACGACGCGTGAGCGTACGTACGAGGAGGTCCTGCCCTGGGACCACCTGGACTCCGGTCTCGACAAGGACTGGCTCTGGGAGGACTGGCAGGACTCGCTCGACGAGACCGAGGTCGAGGACTGCCGCTGGACGCCGTGCTTCGACTGCGGTGTCTGCCCGCAGATGGATACGTCCATCCAAATCGGCCCGACGGGGAAGAAGCTGCTGCCTCTGACGGTCAAGAACGCCGCACCGGCGCCGAGCGGCCACGCACACTGATGTGAGCGAGGCACTCGGTCGGGTGAGGACTGAAGCCCCTTCCCTGGTGGGGAGGGGCTCGTTCGCGCCTGGTGGTGTGAGTCCTTGGTTCTGTTCGCGAGTTTCGGCTCCGGCACAGCTTGGGTGCCGCACGTACGGAGTGTGACGACCTCTGCCGAGCGGATGAGCTGGTCAACGGCGCATGGACCGACAGTCAGTCCTTGCGCTTCAGCACGGCCCGAGATACGCACCAGGGTTGTTATGCACGCGCCTCGATGCCGAGCTCGGCCAGTAGGCCGCGGATGCGCTGTTCGATCTCGTCGCGGATAGGGCGGACAGCGCCCACGCCTTGGCCGGCCGGGTCGTCGAGCTTCCAGTCGAGGTAGCGCTTGCCGGGGAAGTAGGGGCAGGCGTCGCCGCAGCCCATGGTGATGACGACGTCCGAGGCCTGCACGGCATCGGTGGTCAGGACCTTGGGGGTCTCGGCGGAGATGTCGATGCCCGCTTCGCGCATGACCTGGACCACGGCCGGGTTCACGGAGTCGGCGGGTGCGGAGCCCGCCGAGCGGACTTCGACCCGGTCGCCGCCGAGGTGGGCGAGGAAGGCAGCGGCCATCTGGGAGCGGCCCGCGTTGTGGACGCAGACGAACAGCACGGACGGGGTTTCTGCAGTGCTCACGGGATCTCCTTGGGCGAGGTGAGCGGATCAGCGGTCAGCGGTGGCGAGTTCGGGCCCACCAGGGGAGACAGTCACGGCGTCCGATGCCGGCAGCGTGCGGCCGAACAGGACGGCGACCAGGGCGATACCGGCGACAGCACCGACGAGTTGAGCGGCGATGAACGGCGGCACGGAGGCCGGGGCGATCCCGGCGAAGGTGTCGGAGAAGGCACGGGCGATGGTCACCGCCGGATTGGCAAAGCTGGTGGACGAGGTGAACCAGTACGCCGCACCGATGTAGGAGGCGACCACGACCGGGCCGATGCGCTGCTGACCGGTCCTCGCCAGTCCGAGGACGAGCAGGATCAGGCCCGCCGTGGCGACGACCTCGCCCAGCCACAGGTGGCCGGCGGACCGGTCGTGCGTGGAGAACCGGATCAGGGGTTCGGCGAACATCGCGTCCGCGAGGACCGCGCCGCCTGTACCGCCGGTGATCTGCGCAGGCACGTAGGCCGCGGCCGTGCGCAGGCTCAGCCCGTCCTCGGTACGACGTCCGGTCCACCAGGCGGCCAGCGTGACGACCGGGTTGAAGTGGGCGCCGGAAACCGGGCCGAACAGAGCGATGAGCACGCCGAGACCGAAGACGGTCGCGAGCGAGTTGGCGAGCAACTGCACGCCGACATCGCGCGTGAGCTCGGTGGCCTGGATTCCCGAGCCGACCACGATCGCCACCAGGGCGGCCGTACCCACCAGTTCTGCGGCGGCGCGACGCCCCAGGGAAGCGGTCACCGTCACCTGGCCGCTCCGTCCGGTACCGAGTCGGCCGGCGTCAGGAGCGACGACAACCGGGCGAGCGCGGCGGGCAGGACCCAGTAGTAGACCCAGGTGCCGCGCCGCTCGGAGCCCACGAGGCCGGCTTCCCGCAGCACCTTCAGATGGTGGGAGATCGTCGGCTGGGACACGTCGAACGGGCCGGTCAGGTCACAGACACACGCCTCGCCACCCTCGTACGAGGCGATCAAGGACAGCAGGCGCAGACGGACCGGGTCCGACAGGGCCTTGAACATACGGGCCAGATCGACGGCGGCCTCTTCCCCGAGCGGTTCACGCACCATCGGCGAGCAGCACACCGCCGGATCGTCCTGGCCGATGACCGGCAACTCTGATTTCGACATGCGTCTATGTTGACAGTCATCTATCCGAGTGGCAACCTCGGTCTTACCTGGCTGAATCGATGACTATCGAAGCAGTGTTGATCGAGAAGTGAGGGAGACCGCCATGTCCCGTGTTCAGCTCGCCCTGCGTGTCAGTGACCTCGAAGGCTCTGTGACCTTCTACTCCAGGCTCTTCGGCGTCGAGCCCGCCAAGCGCCGCCCGGGATACGCGAACTTCGCGGTGGTCGAGCCCCCGCTCAAGCTCGTCCTGATCGAAGGCGAGGCGGGCGAGGACACGCGCCTGGACCATCTCGGCGTGGAGGTGGAGACCACCGACCAGGTCACTGCGGCCACCGGCCGGCTCAAGGAGGCCGGACTGGCGACCCTCGAGGAGAACGACACCTCGTGCTGCTACGCCCTCCAGGACAAGGTCTGGGTCACGGGCCCCGGCAAGGAGCCCTGGGAGGTCTACGCCGTCAAGGCCGACGCCGACAACCTCGGCAAGAGCAGCCAGGACAGCTCGCAGGCCTGCTGCGCCGGCGGCCAGGACGAGACCCAGCTCCTGGCAGAGGCGAAGACCGCGGCCGGATGCAGCTGCGGGCAGTGAGCCGGCGCCGCTGCACGGCACGCGACAGCGCGCGACAGCACGCCGAGCAAGCTGGTACGGGGCGGTCGTCACGTAACGCTCCTGCGACGGCCCGGCCCGGAGGGAACCCTCGGGCCGCGCCGTCGCGTCTTCCCGATCATGGACTTGGACAAGCGACAGCAGCGGCCCCAGCAGCCTGAAGGCTGTCTGACGGTGGCCATCAGGATCCCGGTGCGGATCGTGGTGCTGCTCGTCGTCGTGCCCGTACGCATGGTGTGGGACGTACTCGTCGTCTGCGCGAAGGCGCTCGACCGCGTGCTGCTGCGCCCGCTCGGCCGCGCGCTGGACTGGTTGTACGAGACGGTGCTCGCCCCGGTCGGCCGGGCGATCGCCTGGGTCGCCACGGCGGTCGCCACGGGAGCGTGGTGGCTGTTCAAGGCCGTCTTCTACTGGCCCTGGGTGGCACTGTGGCGGTACGTGATCGTGCCGGTCGTCAGCTACGGCATCGCGGCTCCGCTGGCCTGGCTGTACCGCGCCGTCCTGACTCCGGTCGGTCAGGGCCTGGCCCGGACCCTGGCCTGGCTGTACGCCCGGCTGCTCGCTCCGCTGGGCCGCGGCATCGGATGGCTGGTGTGGGCGGTCTTCGTCTGGCCGTGGACCGCGCTGTACCGGTGGCTGCTGACCCCGTTGGGGCATGGCCTGGCATGGCTGTACGCGCATGTGCTCACCCCGGTCGCCCGTGGCCTGTGGACCGCCGTCGTATGGCTGACCGGCATCCTGGTCGTCGCGCCCGCCGTCTTCGTGTACCGCTGGATCCTCACCCCGGTCGGCCGCGCCTTCGCCGCCCTCGGGCGTGCCCTCGCGGTCGTCGGCCGCGAGATCGCCGGCGCGTTCGCGGTCGCCTGGCGCGTCGCCGGGTACGTCTCACGGGCCGTCGGGCGCGCCCTCAAGTGGCTGGGCTGGAACCTGCTGGGGCGCCCGGTGGCCTGGTTCTACCGGAACGTCTGCACACCTGTCGGACACTTCGTCCGCGATCAGCTCTGGGCGCCCGCCAGGCGCGCCGCGGTCGAGGCCGGACGGGCCGTGCGAGGTGCGCTCGCCTCCGCCCGCGAGACCGTGCGGCAGGCCCGCCGGGACGCCTGGCGGGCACTGGTCGGCGGCCCGCGTGAGCCCGAGGCCGTGGAACCGGCAGGGGCCCGGGCGCGTAACCTGGGAGGTACGCAACACGTACCGACTGTCCCTGGCGTGGCGCCCGGACCCGAGATCTCCCTGCACAAGCGGGGGTGAGCCGGGCGGGCCCCCAGGGGGCAGCGCAGGCCATGAGGGCGGCGCGCCACCGCGCCCGCCCCGCACCGAGGAGAAGAACCACTGGGCAAGCGACAGCCCGAAGGCCCGCCGCCCGCACCCGCGGTGCAGCGCATCCGACTGCGCTACACCAAGCGCGGCCGCCTCCGGTTCACCAGCCACCGCGACTTCCAGCGCGCTTTCGAGCGTGCGCTGCGGCGCGCCGAGGTGCCGATGGCGTACTCGGCGGGCTTCACCCCGCACCCGAAGGTGTCGTACGCGAACGCCGCGCCCACCGGCACCGGCTCCGAGGCCGAGTACCTGGAGATCGCGCTCACCGAGGCCCGGGACCCGGAGAGCCTGCGGGTGCTGCTCGACGAGTCGCTCCCGGCCGGGCTCGACATCACGGACGCGGTCGAGGCGCGTACGTCGGGTCTGGCGGACCGGCTGACCGCGTCCGTCTGGGAGCTGCGGCTCGACGGAGTCGCGGTCGAGGACGCGGAGAAGGCCGTCGAGGCCTTCCTCGCCGCCGAGACCGTGGAGGTCCAGCGCCGGACGA
Organism: Streptomyces sp. NPDC054841; assembly: GCF_053611045.1. Classification (NCBI taxonomy): domain Bacteria; kingdom Bacillati; phylum Actinomycetota; class Actinomycetes; order Kitasatosporales; family Streptomycetaceae; genus Streptomyces; species Streptomyces sp. NPDC054841. Next base: position 17,326 of record NZ_JBSGZO010000109.1, read on the forward strand.
AGAACGGCATGCGGACCTTCGACGCGCGCGGTGCCGTGGCCGGTCTCCGGGCGGCTCGTCCACAGCCTGATAGGCCCGGGGAGGAGCCCTGTGCGATACTGCGGCTGGTTGTTCGGCACGTGACACCCGCCGTACGACCCGACGACGTCCTGTCCGGTCTCCAAGCTGTGGCCGACCTGGCGCCGCCGGTCCCCGCAGCGGTGACCAGGCTGGCGCAGGGGCTCTTCGACGAGGAGTCCGGCACGGTGACCGACCCGCTCGCGCCCGACCGCGAGGCAGTCACGGCCGCCCCACCCACGGCCGCCGGACTCGCCGCGACGGCGCCGGAAGGTGCCGGTTCCGCGTAGGGGCGGTCGTCGAAGCGCCGCCCTCGTACTCGGGAGCCACCTGGGTCGGGCAGCGCACAGACCAGGAGACTTTCGCCAGGCCGTGCGTATATCGCGTACGGAACCGGCGAGCCAGACATACAGCTCCCGTGAGGCGCCCGCGCCCCGGACGGAGGCCCCGCGGACATCACGCGGGACGCGCCACCGGACCGGATCGAGGCGCGGCGCCCGGGAGCGTGACGGGAGAACCGCCCGCATGCTCGAGCCGAAGGACCCCGGTACGGCCGGGGACAACCAAGAGAACAACACACCGAGCGACACGCTGCCGCCGCGCCGCCGTCGCCGTGCGGCGTCCCGCCCCGCGGGCCCGCCGGCCGCGGTGGAGACGGTCACGGACGTGACCGCGTCGGTCGCCGCCGGTATACCGGCCACGGAGGTGCCCGCCGCTGCCGCGGAGGTGGCCGCGGAGCCGACCGCCGTTGAGGAGCCCGCGCCGCGTACCCGCCGCCGCGCGACCCGTAAGGCGACCGCGCCCGCCGGGGCTCCGCAGGAGGCCCAGGAGGACGAGACCGCGGCGGGCGAGGGCCTGCCCGCGGACACCGTGGCGCAGATCGCGGCCGGCGAGGCCGAGGTCGAGGCCGCCGAGCGTGCCGCGACGCGCGGCCGCACCCGGCGCCGGGCCGCGGTGCCCGAGTTCACCGCCGAGCCGGAGCAGGCCGAGAAGCCCTCCCGGGCCCGTCGTGCCACCCGGCCCGCCGTGGCCGTGTTCCAGCCGCCGGTCTTCACCGAGCCGATGTTCCAGACCCCGGAGACCGCCGCTGCCGCGGCCGCCGCCGAGGCCGCCGAGGTGGAGGAGGAGGAAGAGGCCGTCGAGCCCGCCCCGGTCGCCGAGGCCCCCTCGCGCCGTCGCCGTCGCCGCCGTGGCGAGCCCGCCGAGGCCGTGGAGGCCGTGGAGGCCGTCGAGGCGGAGGAGCCGGAGGCCGAGGCCGTCGTCGAGGGCGAGGAGGCCGCTGAGGCCGCCGAGGGCGAGGAGGGCGAGGAGTACGAGGACCGTCCTTCGCGCCGTCGCCGCCGCGGTGGCCGCCGTCGCCGCCGTGGCGAGGCCGCCGAGGCCGAGGAGTCCGCGGAGGAGCGCGAGGCCGAGGCCGCCGAAGAGGCGGAGCGGGCCGAGGAGGAGTCCGAGGAGGACGGCTACGAGGAGGCCGAGGCCGGCACGCCGTCCGCGCCGGGCACCAGCAGCAGCCGTCGCCGCCGTCGTCGCCGCCGCCGTACCGGCGAGGCCGCCGAGACCGAGCCGGGCGCGGACGAGCCGGAGCGTACGGTCGTCAAGATCCGTGAGCCGCGTCCCGCGCGGGAGAAGGCCGCCGAGCCGTCCGACGAGGTGCAGTCCATCAAGGGCTCGACCCGTCTGGAGGCGAAGAAGCAGCGCCGCCGCGAGGGCCGCGAGCAGGGCCGCCGCCGCGTGCCGATCATCACCGAGGCGGAGTTCCTCGCGCGCCGCGAGGCCGTCGAGCGCGTGATGGTCGTCCGGCAGAACGGCGACCGCACCCAGATCGGCGTCCTCGAGGACAACGTGCTCGTCGAGCACTACGTCAACAAGGAGCAGTCGACCTCGTACGTCGGCAACGTCTACCTGGGCAAGGTGCAGAACGTACTGCCGTCCATGGAGGCCGCGTTCGTCGACATCGGCAAGGGCCGCAACGCCGTCCTGTACGCCGGTGAGGTCAACTTCGAGGCGCTGGGCATGGCCAACGGCCCGCGTCGTATCGAGAGCGCGCTGAAGTCCGGCCAGTCCGTCCTCGTCCAGGTGACGAAGGACCCGATCGGCCACAAGGGCGCCCGTCTGACCAGCCAGGTCTCGCTGCCCGGCCGCTACCTGGTGTACGTGCCCGAGGGCTCGATGACCGGTATCAGCCGCAAGCTGCCCGACACCGAGCGTGCCCGTCTGAAGACCATCCTCAAGAAGATCGTCCCCGAGGACGCGGGCGTCATCGTCCGTACCGCCGCGGAGGGCGCCAGCGAGGACGAGCTGAGCCGCGATGTCGAGCGGCTGCAGGCGCAGTGGGAGGAGATCCAGAAAAAGGCGAAGAGCGGCGGCAGCTCGAATGCGCCTTCCCTTCTGTACGGCGAGCCGGACATGACCGTCCGCGTCGTGCGCGACATCTTCAACGAGGACTTCTCGAAGGTCATCGTCAGCGGTGACGAGGCGTGGGAGACCATCCACGGCTACGTCTCGCACGTGGCGCCCGACCTGGCGGAGCGGCTGAACCGCTGGACCTCCGAGGGCGACGTCTTCGCGACGTACCGGATCGACGAGCAGCTGATGAAGGCGCTGGACCGCAAGGTCTGGCTGCCGTCCGGCGGCTCGCTGGTGATCGACAAGACCGAGGCGATGGTCGTGGTCGACGTCAACACCGGCAAGTTCACCGGCCAGGGCGGCAACCTCGAGGAGACCGTCACCAGGAACAACCTGGAGGCGGCCGAGGAGATCGTGCGCCAGCTGCGGCTGCGCGACCTGGGCGGCATCGTCGTCATCGACTTCATCGACATGGTGCTGGAGTCCAACCGGGACCTGGTGCTGCGGCGACTGCTCGAGTGCCTGGGCCGGGACCGTACGAAGCACCAGGTCGCCGAGGTCACCTCGCTCGGCCTGGTCCAGATGACCCGTAAGCGGGTCGGCCAGGGTCTGCTGGAGTCGTTCTCCGAGACCTGCGTCCACTGCAACGGCCGTGGCGTGATCGTGCACATGGAGCAGCCGGCCACCGTCGGTGGCGGGGGCGGCGGCAAGCGCGGCAAGAAGCGCGGCCGCGGTGGCGCCGAGCACGTCCACGAGCACGAGCACGAGGTGGCGGTCGAGGCCCCCGTCGAGGAGGCGGAGACCGAGGCCGAGGTCGCGGCGGAGGCCGCGGCGCCGACCGCGCTGCCCGAGCCGGCCTTTGCGCCGGACGAGGAGCTGTACAGCAGCGTCGCGGAGGCCGAGGCCGCTGTCGGCCGCCGTGGCCGCCGTCGGGCGACCCGCAAGGCGACCGCCCCGGCGGGTGCGCCGAAGCAGGCAGAGCCGGTGCAGGAGGTCGAGCCGGTGCAGGAGGCCGCCCCGGCCCCCGCCGCCGAGCCGGGCCGGCCGGCCGAGGCTCAGCCGGTCGCGGAGGAGGCGGCCCCCACGGGTCGTACCCGCCGCCGGGCCACCCGTAAGGCGACGGCCCCGGCCGGTTCGCCGAAGGGGACCGAGGCCCCCGTCGAGATCGTGGCCGAGGCGCCCGCGGTGCTCGAGACCGAGGCCCCTGTGGCCGAGGCCCCGGCCGCCGTGGAGGAGGCCGAGACCGAGGCCGTGGCCGCACCGCCGCGTGCGCGCCGTCGGGTGACCCGCAAGGTCACCGCTCCCGCGGGCTCGCCGTCCGGCGCCGAGGAGGCCGCGGTCGTCGTGGTCGCCGCTTCGCCCCAGGCGGAGCCCGAGGTGGAGTCGGCGGAGGCCGCGGTCGACGCCGAGGAGGCCGCTCCGGCCAAGAAGGCGGCCCGTAAGAC